>JBATKL010000657.1:0-2042 GCA_049669385.1 Candidatus Electrothrix sp.
AATCGTCCCGAAATTGGCTGTGGTTTCTTCGTCGATTCTGCCGCAGGGGGCCGCTGCAAGGGCCTGACCAGCTAAAACAATGGCATTAATGCCCTGTTCCGGGCTTAAACCGGCATGAGCCGCCACCCCCTTAACGGTAATATAGAGCCGGTTGGATGCCGGTGCCCCGATAATCACCCTGCCGAATCCGGTGGAATCCAGGGCATAACCCATCTTGGCCCGGACATGTTCAGGATTCAGGGCCTTGGCCCCGAGCAACCCGATCTCTTCGCAGGTGGTGAAAACAAACTCCATCGGCGCATGAGGCAGCTTCTTTTCCCGCAGCACGGTCAGAGCCTCAATCATGGCGGCAATGCCAGATTTATCGTCACTGCCCAGGATGGTCTCGCCCAGGCTGGTGAAGATATCATCCTTGCGCACCACCTTGATGCCGAGACAGGGCTCCACCGTATCCAAGTGGCAATTGAAGAAGAGCGGTTCCAACGTTGGGTCACCCTCAAAGCGGAAGATCAGATTGCCGCATTCCGAGCCGGTTGCTGGGGCGGAATCGTCTTCAAAGGGCGGTTCCGCACCAAGGGCGCAGAACATTTCCATGACCAGCGCGGCCATCCGCCCTTCTTTGCGGGATGGGCTGTCGGTTTCGCAGAGGCGGATAAAAGTTTGAGCCAGTCGTTCTCGGTTAATCAGTTTTTGAAGCTGCATTATTTTGATATATCCTTACAGGTTCTGCGCAGCAGGGGCGAGTGCGCTTTGTTCTATTTCCCCGACATGGCTGTAGGTCGTGATTCTGCCGCCCTCGTATATCACCCAGACTTCCTGCGCACCCTTTGCCAGATAAAGTTCCACCTTGCCGGTCATTTCTGCCTTGGAATTTGACGGGGAGACAATCTCAATGCATATTTCCGGGGCCTTGGGGTACGGGGTTTCATAAGCAAAAGTGCGGATGAAATCCATCCGAGGCCCAAACCACATCGGCCACTTTGACTCCCTCCGAGGTTTGGATAGAGCATTCCGTGATGACCTCACCGTTGGGCAGCTTATTGATGAGGTTCGCCGCCATACGGCCCTGGATGCGTCCGTGCTGATTGGAAGCCGGAGTCATGAGGATTTTACCGAAGCGGTTGAGTTCGATCTTGAAGGGGAGGTTTTGCAAAAAGGGATTACTTATGACTTCTGCCCATTCCATGATATTGCTCCGAGGTTGTTATTGTTGCTTAGGCCATGCAGCACTGCGCTGTGCTGCCGGAGGGATATCTACTCAGGAGAGCGGGGCAACTGTTTCAATGTGGGCCAACTCCTCTTTAATTCGGTTTTCGGTATGCCATAAATCATAGGCTTGCTGCATACGAAGCCAAAGGCCGGGGCCGTTGCCGGAAAACTTGCCGATCCTCAATGCCATTTCCGTTGTCACAGGATGAGTCCCTGCTAAAATACGATGCAGCTGTTGCCGGGAAACACCAAGCCGATGGGCTGTTTCGCTGACAGAAAGGCCGAGGGACGGCAGCACGTCCTCACGCAAAATTTCACCCGGATGCACCGGCGGACGTTGTAATGGTCGCTGAACAGAATATTCTCCCATAATTTCACCTCAATGATATTGCACAAGATCAACCCGCAACGCCTCACCTTCTTCCCATTCAAAGGTGATACACCACGGGCCGTTGACGTGGAGACTGTACCGTTTCGGCATTCCCTGAAGACCGTGAAAATTGAATCCAGGGATATTCAACTCTGCCAAGGATTCCGCCTGCTCCAAAGCATCCAGCCGCCGCAAGGCTCGTGCTTGCAGCTCCTGTTGTACCCGACGAGAGCGTCCACGCTCGAACAGTTCCGCAAGTCCCTTATGCTTGAAACTTTTTATCATGCCTTAATTGTAACACACTTTGTTACACTGTCAATAAAGTTATTACAGACTCCTCACCCGGCCTCGCTGCCCTTGGTGATGTCCCAGCCCATGTGTTTTGAAAGGGAGCGCACGGCTTCGTCGATTTTTTCGGGGGGAATACCGGTGAGTCTCGCAGCTTCTTGGATATGCTTAACGG
>JBATKL010000658.1:0-3195 GCA_049669385.1 Candidatus Electrothrix sp.
GCCAAAGGTCAGCAAAAGCTCGATGACTTCGATGTCCGTCAGGGCTTCAATGCCCTTTTCCTGAAATTTATCCCGGAGCCGCTGGCGATGGCCTGTGCTGCTTCCGGGGGGATCTTTTGTTGTCACGAGTAGGGATATTGTTGTGTTATTCTGCGTGGTAGAAATAAAGGTATTGTGTCACGATCGCCCTAAGTTTGCAAGATGAAATTACTCAACACGATCTTCTTTGCTCGCAATCAGGGGTCCGGCTCCGATTCGCAGAGATGTCCCCTTTTTCGTCCATCTTGTTGCCATCAGGCTTCCTTCAGACCCTGCCTCGCGGCAACGCCCTTGCCATTGGCTCGTAATTCGTGCTAGGCTCGCATGATACAGGAACACTTCCAGGGGGCTTGAACCCCATGAGTTCACTTCTATGCCGACTTACAAAAAAACTATTAAATACCTAAAATGAAAAAATTTATTTTCGTCATTCTTTTCTCCGTCGCTTTTTGGGGACAGGCTTCGCTGGCGGCTCAAGTTGTTAGCCTTAATGGCAACTGGGTCGAGAAAAGTTCACAAGAACATTGTATTATTAGCCAGAATGGAAACAACCTTTCTTTCTCAAATTATGGTGGCACTGGTTCAGGACAGATCAAAAGCGCATCATTCTTTTCCACTACTGGCTGGGGTGGCGGCGCAGGAACCATTACAAACAACGGAAACACAATAATTTGGAAGAATGGCTATGTCTGGAATCGCAAAATTGCTGATACGACTCTTGTCGAACCATTACATCAGTCATCTCAGCAAAAAATGAACCTCAGCGGCAACTGGGTCGAGAAAAGCTCACAAAAACATTGTGTCATTAGCCAAAACGGGAACAACCTTTCTTTCTCAAATTATGGTGGCACCGGTTCAGGACAGATCAAGAGTGCATCATCCTTGTCGACTACTGGCTGGGGTGGCGGCGCAGGAACCATTACAAACAACGGAAACACAATAATTTGGAAGAATGGCTATGTCTGGAATCGCAAGTAGGGAACAGCCCTACGCAACAGAGGTAAACATCAGTATTTCCCATCCGGCTTGTTAAACTCCGGATAGATACGCTGCATGCATTCCGGACAAATTCCATGCGTAAAATCGAAATCAGCATTGGAAAGCTGGCTGATGTACACCTCAACCTGATGCCAGCAGCCTTTATCATCGCGAATCTTTTTACAGTGGGAACAAATCGGAATCATGCCTTCCAGCGTCTCAATGCGACAGAGGGCCTCTTGCAGCTCGGAAATAAGTTCTTCCTGGGTGTTGTTAGCCTGTTGTAACTTACAGGAAGAACGGTGCAGCTCAAGTTGGGAGATAACCTGACGAGCTAATGCTTGGAGGGCACGGAGTTGCTCAGGGTTTAATTCACGCGGCTTTCGATCAATCACACAGAGGGTGCCCAGTTGATAGCCGTCAGGGGTGACCAACTGGGAGCCTGCGTAAAATCTAATATTGGGATCGCCAGTGACCAGAGGATTGGCAGAAAAACGCTCATCATTGAGCGCATCCTGAATGATGAGCATCTCCGATTGGATGATAGCATGATTGCAAAAGGCTATTTCCCGCGAGGTTTCAGGGACCATTATCCCCTTCTTGGATTTAAACCACTGGCGGGATTCATCCAGCAGGGTGATAAGGGCAATAGGCGTTTCGCAGATAAAGGAGGCGAGCAGGGTGATATCGTCGTATTCCTGCTCCGGCGCGGTATCAAGGATATTATAACGCTTCAGGGCCTTGAGCCGCTCCGGTTCATTCTCAGAAAACGGGAGAGCCATTGCTTCTCCTTCTTTGCAGATGTTTGCAGATTAACCGGTTATATGCGATTGTCGTTTAACGCCTGCTACCTTGTTCGTTGGTAATCACTCTGACGAGATAACCTCCAGCATGCGGGCCACAACCTCTTCCGCGTTCAGGTGAGAGGAATCGACCAGAGTAGCATCTTCAGCCATAGCCAGCGGGGCAATGGTCCGTTCCTGATCATTACGGTCGCGTTCCATAATCTGGGCCAAGGTTTCCTGCTCATCCACTTCCTGACCTCGTTTCCGCAACTGGGCCACCCGGCGACGGCATCGCTCTTCCGGCGAGGCATCAAGGTAGAATTTCCAGGCTGCCTTGGGAAAAACAACGGTGCCGGTATCCCTGCCTTCAGCCACCAGCCCTCCGACCTGTCCCATTTCCTGCTGCATCGCGGTCAGGCAGGCCCGCACTGCCGGAACAGCAGATACTCTGGAGGCGGCCATGCTCATCTCAGGCATTCGGATCGCCGCACTGACGTCCTCCTCCCCTAATAGGACCCGCACCTCATCGTTCTCCTGAGCAGGGGGAAGCAGGCGAAGATCAAGTTGATCAAGCAGCATGACCAGAGCATCCTGCTGATCGGCATTGTCCGCATTTATCCCGGCTTGCTCGCAGGCATAGGCCACAGCCCGGTACATGGCCCCGGTGTCCATATAGGTGAAACCCAGTTTTGTCGCCACTGCACGACTGATCGTGGATTTGCCCACCCCGGAAGGGCCGTCAATGGTGACGACCCGCAATTTCTCCGTATTAGCGTCGGTCTCCTGCCTTTCCTGTTCAAACATAACCCAACTCCTGAAGACAATCCTGCAATGCCGTAACAAAGCGTTGGTTCTCCGCCTCGGTGCCGATGGTGATGCGGATGAAATCGAGATAGCCGTAGGGTTTCATGGAGCGGACAATCACCCCCTTAGAGAGCATGGCCTCGTAAAGGGTCGTGGCATCGCCCTGCACATCAATGAGAAAGAAATTGGTGCAGGAGGGATAGGGAACACAGCCCAGTTCGCGAACCTGCTTTGAGAGCCATTCCCGGCCTGCTGCGGTTCCGGTGATGGTCTTTTCGTAATGCTCAACATCGGTTAAGGCGGCCAAGGCCCCTGCCTGAGCTGGCAGGTTGATGTTAAAGGGCTGGCGGACCCGATGAAGCAGGGAGGCGATCTCTACATGCATGATACCAAATCCCACCCGCAGGCCGGACAGGCCAAAGGCCTTGGAAAAGGTGCGCAGGGTCACCACCGCCGGGATGCCCTCGGGCTGATGGATCAGGGAGAGGACATCAATGCGTTTTTCCGGCTCGACAAAGTCGATATAGGCTTCATCCAGCACCACAACCACTTCCTCGGGCAGGCTGCTGAGGAAGGCGGCAAAGGCCTC
>JBATKL010000659.1:0-4018 GCA_049669385.1 Candidatus Electrothrix sp.
GTGCATTCCATGCACATTTTTTTGCCCAGATGACGTTCCCGCACTAACCGAAAAGATGCCAATTGATATTATAACCAACCAAGGAGCATTATGACAACAACACTCACGCTTGATTCAAAATATGTCACGGTGCTGGAAGCATTGGGAAATGTTGAAGACACGTTGAAAGACGCTATTAGAGGGTATGCCATGACGCATATCAGCGAACGGATAGGGCAGATTCAACATGAAATCCTCCGGCTTCAGTCTCAATATGGTTTACCCTATGAACAATTTTATGTGGATATCACCACCAATGAAGAATTTGTGATGCAACTGAGAGAAACCCATCCCGCTTGGGAACGAGATCTCAATAATTGGGAATATTATCAGGAGGAGTTAGCAGATTAATAGCTGTGCAGGATACTGCCCCCCGCACCGACCGAATACCGATAACTATGCCAAGAAAACTCATCAGCTTTGACTGGGCCATGAAAAAGCTCCTGCGGAGCAAGGCAAACTTCGACATCCTGGAAGGTTTTCTGAGTGAACTCCTGAAAGACGACATCCATATTCTTGAAATCCTTGAGAGCGACGGGCTTATGAACGGCACCGGGAAAACTTGCATTATCAGGCCAGCATGTTTGAATCCTCGTATACTGCCGCTGTTTTGGAAGGGATAAAGGAAGGGGAAAAACGGGGAGAAAAGAAAAAAGCCGTACAAATCGCACGAAAGCTCCTTCAGACCGGCACGTTGGATATCAAAACTATTGCGGAAATGACCGAACTGACAGAGGAAGAAGTCAGGGACGTGCAGGCGGAGCATGGTGGTTGATTGTAATGACTCCTGACGATATTATCACCCTCCTCAATCTTGAACCCCACCCCACCGAAGGCGGCTATTTCCGCAGGACCTACGAGTCCGACCTGCGCAGTCGTCGCAGCAAACAGAGTTTCTATGTAGCTTGACTTTAGTATCAATAATGATATTATAAAATCATGAAAAATGTACACGAAAAGCTGAAGCGGTTCAGAAGCAACCCGAAAGATGTGAAGTTTACCGAACTCTGTAAGGTATGCGAGTTCTATTTCGGCAAACCCCGTCAATCCGGTTCAAGTCATAGAGTGTATAAAACACCTTGGCAAGGCGATCCTCGTGTCAATATTCAAAACAGTAAAGGTAAGGCAAAAGCATACCAAGTTAAGCAGGTTCTAAAAGCTGTTGAAAGACTGGAGGTGGAGCATGGCACTCAATAAGGATCATTATACATATAGGGTTACCTGGTCAGAAGATGACAATGAATATGTAGGGTTATGTTCAGAATTCCCGAGCGTAAGCTGGTTAGCAGAGACACAGGAATTAGCCCTAAAAGGTATCAGGAATGTGATTGAGGAGGTGGTTCAGGATATGCAAGCCAACAACGAATCAGTGCCTGAACCAATAGCGGTTAAACGTTTCAGCGGAAAATTTATGGTTCGTGTTCCCCCGGACGTGCATAGAAATCTTGCTCTTAAGGCAGCTGACGCCGGTGTGAGTCTGAATCGACTGGCAAGTTCAAAATTGAGCAGATGATCTCTAACGACCCAAATCCCGCTTCTTCATCATATTCTTTATTTTCTTTTGCAACCCCGAGTTCATCAAACCGGAGAGGCAGGAACAATGGTCAAGATCTATATAGCTCAGCATATTACAGAGGCCTACTTTGTAAAAGGCCTGCTGGAATCGCAAGAGATCGCCTGTGAACTGACAAACGAAAATCTATCCTCCTTAAGAGGCGAGCTGCCCGTAACAGCTGAGACAGCGCCGACGCTCTGGATACATGATGCGTCGCAGTTTGATACAGCAAGAGCGATAATCGCTGAATACGAAGAGGCAAACAGAAGAAAGAACACCGGTGCCGCCAACTGGGCATGTAAAGTCTGCGGCGAAAAGTCTGAAGAGCAGTTTACAGAATGCTGGAATTGCCTGACCTCTCGAACCTAACCGGGAATATTAATAATGCTAGCCGTCACGATTAGACAAAAGCCATGAATCAAAACAGATTGCTTGATGCAAATATTAACCGTTCTGCCGAAGGGTTACGGGTTTTAGAGGACATTGCCCGCTTCAGTCTTGATAATCAAAAGCTTTCCTCAGCTATCCGCAACCTACGTCACAGGGTGCGGGACCTGTTCAAAGGCCGAGAGCACATCTTGCTGTCTGCAAGAGACTCAGCTGCTGATGTGGGCCAGATGACCTCGCAGCAGAATATAGGCTCGGATCAGCGGAACGGACTCAGAGACACCGTGCTCTCCAATTTCAAGCGGGTGCAGGAGGCCAGTAGAACCATAGAGGAAGTCCTCAAAACCAAGGGCGAATACAGTGCTGGCAAAACTGTGGAAGAGCTGCGCTTTTCCGTGTATGAGCTTGAGGCGGAGCTGATGTCGCTTTTCAGTCGCCAACTGCCTGAGGGGATTTACGGGATCTTGGGTGAAAAATTTTCCCTGGGTCGGAGCAATGTGGAAGTGGCTCGCCAAATGGTGGATGCCGGGGTATCCGTGCTCCAGTATCGGGAAAAGGTGAAGTATAAGAGTGTTCGGGCAATTTATGAGGAATGCCGTGCCATCCGCACAATTACGCGCGATGCTGGCGTGCCCTTCATTATTAACGACTATGCTGATATCGCCCTGATGGTCGAAGCAGATGGGATTCATCAGGGTCAGGATGATCTGCCGGTCAAGGCCCTGCGTGAGATTGCTCCAGAGATGCTGATCGGCTGTTCCACCCATTCCCCGGAGCAGGCCCGACAGGCCATTGAGGACGGAGCAGACTACCTCGGCGTCGGACCGATCTTCACCACCCAGACCAAGGAAGATGTTTGTGATGCTGTAGGGCTGGAATATCTGGAATATGTGGCAAAAAACCACAATATTCCCTTTGTGGCTATCGGCGGAATTAAACGAGAGAACCTGCCCCAGGTGTTACAACGCGGGGCAAAAACCGTTTGCTTGGTTACCGAGATTATCGGAGCTGAAGATATAGGGCAGCGGATCAAAGAAATTCAGGAAATTTTTAACTCAGGAGAAAAGAGATGAGAGAGTATACCACCCAGATGGACGCGGCCTGCAAGGGCATTCTTACCCCGCAAATGGAAGAAGTGCTGCGGAACGAGTCTATTTCCAAGCAGGATCTTATGGAAAAAATGTCTCAAGGCCGTATCGTTATCCCGGCCAATCGCAATCATACAAACCTGCGGGCTGGTGGAGTCGGTGAGGGACTGACAACCAAGATCAATGCTAACCTGGGCGTGTCCAAGGATGTCTGCTCTTTTGACGGCGAGATGAAGAAGGCCGAGCTTTCCTTGAAGTTCAAGGCTGATGCTATTATGGACCTGAGTGTTTCCGGTGATACTGAGGGTTTCAGAAAACGGCTAGTGGCGGAAGTTCCGGTAATGATCGGAACAGTGCCCATCTACGATACCCTGACCAGAACCGGGAAGCCCACTGAGGAACTCACCTTAGATGATTGGTTCAGGACCGTGGAGATTCATGCAGAAAACGGCATTGATTTCATCACCATTCATGCCGGTCTGACCAAGAAATGCGTGCAGAGCATCACAACCAATCCCCGCCTCTGCGGGATTGTCAGCCGGGGCGGTGCTATCCTTTTTGAGTGGATCAAAAAGACCGGGAAGGAAAACCCCTTTTACGAGCATTTCGATCGCCTGTTGGATATCTGCGAGAAACACGACGTTTGTATCAGCCTGGGCGACGGCCTGCGACCCGGTGCCATCAAGGATTCCACGGATGCCCCCCAGATCGAAGAGCTGATCACCTTGGGTGAGCTGACCAAGCGAGCTTGGGAGCGCAAGGTACAGGTGATGATTGAAGGACCTGGTCATGTGCCTTTGCACGAAGTGGAGATGAACATGAAGCTTCAGAAAAAGCTCTGTCATAATGCACCGTTTTATGTGCTCGGACCGCTGGTTACCGATATTGCACCAGGCTATGACCATATTACCGCAGCTATCGGCGGAGCCTTGGCGGCCATGCACGGGGC
>JBATKL010000660.1:0-9673 GCA_049669385.1 Candidatus Electrothrix sp.
GCATGGCCAAGGCGCTCTATGATTTATTCGGCGAAGCAGCTTTCGCCACCATGAGCGAAGTCGGGAAATCCACACTGGAGATCATGGAACAGGAAATGGGTCTTGAGATTGAGGGCGAGGATCCTAAGAATGTCATTACTGAAATCGGGCGAATTTTTGCCGATGAGATGGGTTTTGTAGAGTCCTTCATCACCGAACAGGAAGGAAATAAAATCGCCCTGACCGTCAGCCACTGCCAGGGCTGGGATTTGACCCAAGCCATTTTAAAGACAGGGGTAGAAGTCCCCTTCACTTGTCCGATTATGAATGTCTGCCAAGCCGCACTCATCCGCATGGGAAAACCAGCCCAGAAGGCTATTTCTCCTATTCCGGAAACCCACGGTTCCACCATTACCTTCACTCTGATAGAGCAATAGCAAAAACAAGAATAAAAGCAACAAGAGCACCGGGGAAGTGACAACTCAGATTGGAAATAATTCTCTTCCTGCTTACCCACTTCTTCGGCATCACTTTCTCGGTATCAGCTGCCCTGCGCAGGTCTTATGCTCAATTTCCGTCCCTCTTTTCTCAGTCGCCCGGACAGCCTCACGTTACTGGATGCCCGTTATTTCCAGGACCTCCTGTACAGAGCCGTCAAAATCGGCACCGAATTGGAATTCGCCCTGCCCAAAGGGGTTCTGCGCCAGGAATTTCAACCTCGTATTGAAGAGGCCCTGCAGCCCTCAGGCGATATGAATCAACTGGGAGAGCTGGGAGTCTATGACGTGATCAGCGAACATTGCGGTATTGAGATTCTGGTGATCGGTCGACATCCCCACTGGGATGCCCTGCTCAACCAGTATAATCGGATCATCCTTCCCTTGCTGGCGGAAAAAATCAGGATGCGGCCCACCTGCGGCCTCCATTTCCATATCCTCGGAACAGGCCTAGCTGAAGAAATCCCTGAAATTATCCTGGCAAACCTCTGGAATATGGCTCGAATTTTTGCTCCCGGCCTCAAGTTCATCACCTCCGCCGGTGAAAATCGACAAGCACTTTGTCGGCGGCGGCAGCATAATGCCCACCAGGAATTCATGCGTCTGTCTCCAGAAAAACAATCTATGGCGGAAATTCAGGCTGTACTGAAAAAAAGCATGAATGTCCCGGAACATCAAAATTTCTTTAATATCGAACATGTTCGCTTTAACAGCTCCGGCAATATTTCAAATTTTCACTTGGAATTTCGTTTTCCAGACGGCGACCTCTGCCCGGTATCAATCACTGCCAAGACCTTCCTGTTCATGACCATGATGCTCAAGGCTGTTGAGATTTCCAAATTCGGTCTTCTTGAGGTTGATAGCGGTTCTCTTCTGGAGACCAATAACCAGCTCATTGATATGATAAGTAATAACGATGGAAAACTCGCCACCAGCGACACCGCTGCTATTGATGATGCGGCCTTGGAAAAATATCGCAACAATGCCAAAGGGTTATTATTATTCCTTAAGTCAATCTTTCTCCTTCTTGATAACCCCGGTGAATTGGTGTTGCAACAACTGGCCTCAGAGCCGATTTCCCTGCGAAGAGATCAGGGGAAAAACTGGGAGGAAATCGAGAGCGAACTTCTCAGTCATATACACCCCCAACCAGCTTTGGATAGCTCAAATTATGAACTCATCAAAATCATTGAATTAGGATTATTGACAGGTCTCAATAATAAGGCCTGCTGGCTTGAGGCAGCAGCACAATTTCTGCATCTCCCAAAAAATGAAATAAGGGAACGCTTACGGGGCTATAAGAATCGGTCGCCGGTCTGGCAGGAAGAACTGGGCAGCATAGTCTTTCTCCGCTGATACAACCAACAAGCAATCGACCAATGTGCGGAATCAATGGCATACTGATTAGCCCCGGCAGGACGCCTTCCCAACTCCTCAGTATCAGGGAGTTGTTCACCGCGAATCTCCTCGCCAATGAACAAAGGGGACGGGAGGCTACCGGTATTGCTCTCCTGAACAAGGATTCCAGCATGCGGGTGGAGAAGGCACCGCTAACAGCGAGCCAATTCATCCATTCCCCTGGTTATCTCAAGGTGTTGGATACTCTTTCCGAGAACACAACAGCTCTGCTGGGTCATACCAGAGAACCGACCAAGGGATCTCCTCAGAAAAACGCCAATAATCATCCCATTATTCGGGGTAATATTATTGGTGTACATAACGGCACGATTACCAATGACGATCGTCTCTTTGCCCGGCAAATCAGCGGGGACCGCATCGGCTCAGTAGACAGCGAAGCTGTTATCGCCCTGCTCGACAGCATTTCTCCTGATATGGATCAGCCCTCATACGGCAACAAACTCTACCGCGTTTCCAAGGAAGTTATCGGTTCCTACGTCATTCTTTATGTGAATCCTACTTTGCCGTATTCTCTTTTTCTGTTAAAATACAAAAATCCTGTTTCAGTGCATTGGGACAACGAGCTGGGTGCGCTGTTTTTTTCATCGCGTTACCTGTTTCTCCGTAAGACCTTTGGGAGGCCAGCGATTACAGACGGACTTCCGGGAAGGACCGGTTTTATGTTTGACGCCAGAATGCTCAGCAAACACAAAGAACATCCTGTCCGCCAGTTCTCTTTGTTCAGCAATGGAGAAGAATAAACTTTTCTTGCCAAAGGAGAGGATGATACGCTCCCCCCAAGCATACGAGGAGCCTTGCAAGCAGGAGAGCAGTAAGCAGGTAAAAGTATATAAGCATATAAAAGTATAGCCTTAAATTTCTGACCGGATCTACTTGATGATAAAGCAACTTCCCCCCTTGCTGGAACGACTTAAAAAAGAGCTTCCCGGTTTTCTAACAGCTGCGGTTGTGAACTGCGACGACGGCCTTTCGCTGGCCGAGTTCAGCGTAAAAACAGAGCTCGAAGCGGGTGTTGCAGCTGCCTATCTCGCCTCCATCGTGAAATCAAACCGCAAAGCGATTAAGCTGCTTGCCAATAATGAGGCAACAGACGACATCATCATTAGCACAGGGAGATATCACTTTATCATCAAGGAATTGGGCAATCTCCCCTTTTTCCTCTTTGTTATGACCGATCGTGAAGAATGGCTCGGTAGGACCAAGATGGTGATACAATCCTTTGAAACTGAACTTCTTGGCATTGTGCTGAAGGTCTATCCAGCCGAGGCTCTCCCCTCAGCCTAACCCTATGCTGCACAATAATGCACAAGAATGCACAAGAATACTCTATGAACATTCAGGAAAAACTTTCTCGGCTTGCAGAAATTGACGGTTTTGCCGGGGCAGCCGTGTTGACACCAAATGGGCGCGTTTTGCTGAAATGCGAGCCTACAGATATCAACATCGAACTGATCAGTGCCCTTGCCAATAACGTACTGCGAACAGCAGAAAAGGCCTCCCGGGATATGGGATTTGGACGTAGTCATTTCACCTTTATGCATACAGAAAAAGCTCTGATCCTCGCTCGTTGCCTGAATGAAGGACAAAACCCTCTTGGTCCAGAGCCCGGCAAATGCCATATCCACCTTGTTCTTCTTATTGAGAAGCCAAATAGTTTCGGCATAGCAAAGCTTGAAATTAGCAAGGTTATAGAATCGCTGGCAGAAAACTTTCGAACACCCAAAATAGAACCAGACGCGAGCCGCCATCATAAGGATACAGAACACAAAGTGAAGAAAAAGAACACAATGCAGCCGAAAAATTTAAAGGAAATTAAAGAGTCTTTAGATAACGAAAATATAGATAATGCGTTTGATAATCTACTCAGTTAAAAAAGTTGAGAAATAACTCTGAACAGCAGGGAGGGTCGGGGTGCGAAGAAAAAATTGCTGGGAAGTAAAAAAATGCGGTCGGCAACCCGGCGGAAACCAAGTACACAAGCAGGGAATCTGTCCGGCATCGACAATAATGGCGGTTAGCGGCATTAACAAGGGGATAAACGGCGGACGAGCCTGTTGGGCACTGACTGGAACCATGTCCGGTCCTGCGGGAAAAGTACAAGGATCCTTTGCCCGCCTCCTGAGCAGCAGCTGTTATGACTGCGCGTTTTACGAGCAGGTTATGATTGAGGAGCAGGATGACTTTGAGGGGACGGTACAAATAGTCCAAAAACTGAAGGATATTATTACTGCTGTCACGGCACCGCCGGATTAAACAAATAATTTTTCATATATTGAGTATGTTGAGCATTCTGAGCAGTGGTGTTCTTCATTACGTTATCCTTCAGATGACCTTCAGATGACCTTCAAAAAATCAATTCTCCGGCTTCATCCTCCTGCACCCCGACCACCACGATACCAGCTCGGTCAGCAGCAGCAATCATGGCCTCACGGTCAAAAAGAAGCGACTGGCCTGCCTCAACAGCCAGCACCGAGCCTTTCACTGAGGCGAGGGTGTCGACAGTCTTGGTCCCGGTGGCGGGCAAATCAAAACGAAAATCCTGGCCCGGTTTCTTCATCTTAACAACGACCGCCCCTGAGCCTGAGAGTTGCCCTCCTCGTTGAATTGCGGCATCTGTCCCCTCGATGGCCTCAACAGCCAGCACAGCCCCGTCACGAACCACAACGCATTGACCGACATCCAATCGCCCAATCTCACGAGCGATCCGCCAGCCAAAACGAATATCTGCCCGTTGTTCTTGAGAGGGTTTTTTCTTCCCTAAAATCCCCTTTGGAAAAAAAAGATGGTCAAGATAACAGGTTGAGGCCAGTACCTTGATTCCTTCGTCCTCAAGTGCTCCGGCAACCGCCCGCAGGATAGCATCATCCAGCTTCTTGTCAATTTTATTCCACAGGCTCAACCCTTTAAAATCCGGCAGGATATCCTTGAACATCCGGGTCTTGGTGATGGTACCGCAAAAAACCGTTTCCCGAACCCCCTGTTCATGAAAAAAACGGATGATCTTACCTAACTGGCCCAATTTCACCCAGCAGGAAATATCAGCACGTTGCTCAAGCTCCGTTTGGGTCTCATTTTGGTGGCAAACCGCAACAACTCTACGTTTGCGCTCCTGAGCTGCCTCGGTAAAGAGCAGGGGAAACTGCCCTCCTCCGGCAATAAGTCCGATCGGTGTTGTCATGCGCAATAACGTTCAGCCGTCTTCGGTGCGTTTTACCACACCACGTTTACTTTCGCGGAAAAAATCCACCAAGACGCGAACCTCTTTCGAATCAGGCAATTCTTGGATGACCTGGGCCAATGCCTCCTTGAGCAGGACTTGCGGTGAAGAACGAAAAATCATTCTAAAGGCGGAATCAATATCGTTAATCGCCTCTCGGGCCATGCCGTTGCGTCGCATACCAATCTTGTTGACACCGGCAATACGCATTCGATTTCTGGTGCCGGTCAAAATCACATAGGGCGGGACATCCAGCGAAATACCTGACATGCCGCCGACATAGGTATAAGCGCCTATTCGGCAAAATTGATGGACAGCCACTAAACCACCGAGATTGGCATAACTCCCCACCTCTACATGACCACCCAAGGTTGCCACATTGGACATGATCACATGGTCATGGAGAACACAATCATGGGCTACATGGCAATAGGCCATCAGCATATTATTATTGCCGATGATCGTCTTGCCTGCTCCAGAGGGCGTCCCACGATGAATAGAAACATATTCTCGTATCCTATTCCCGTCGCCGATAATCAACTCTGTCGGTTCGTCCTGATAATGGCTGTCCTGCGGCGGCGTACCAAGAGAAGAAAAAGAACCGATATGATTATCAGCTCCGATACGGGTATGCCCCGAAATCACTGCATGTGCATCGATAACCGTGTTCGGGCCGATAGAGACATTGGGGCCGACAACGCTGTACGCACCGACAGAAACGGTTTCATGAACTTCCGCCTGCGGGTCGACTACGGCAGTAGCATGTATAATCATTTATATTATTCCTTTTGTCAGCCTCTGTGCAGGCCAACAGTGTCTAATAAACAGCATATACTGCATGTGCTGCATCCTTGTCCTCTATGACAACAAAGGGAAACATCAAGAAAGAAACATTAAGAAAAAGTAGCCAGCTGTTCGGCTTCGGTCACCAGCACATCATCAACATAGGCCCTACACTGGACCTTGATCAGTTTGCTTTTTCGACGAACCATTTCCACCTTATAGATAAGCTGATCACCCGGTCGCACAACCTTGCGAAAGCGAACCTTATCCATTCCGGCAAAATAGACCAATTTTCCTGCAATGTCCTCTGTGGAAAGATAGGCCAGCACGGCTCCGGCCTGGGCCATTCCCTCAAGAATCAGGACTCCGGGCATAACAGGTTCGCCGGGGAAATGTCCCTGAAAACAAGGCTCCCCCATAGACACATTTTTCAAGCCGGTTATTGTTTTATCCGCTTCAAAATCCAACACCCGGTCCAGCATAATAAAAGGATATCGGTGCGGCAAAAGGTCAAGAATTTCTTTGATCCCCATGGGCAGCTGCACCTTTTTGTCCTCACTCATTAAAATCTTCTCCTTTTCTCATTATCATTGCATGTTTTATTCAACTCTGCTTCCTCCGGCAACGCTCCAGACACTATAGAGAGTTATCTGTAAAAAACAGCAATCCCCCTCAAGCACGCTTGAGCATAGCTCATTTTTTTCTCAGGGTAAAGAAAAACAAGGCTGAAGAAAAAGAGCAATCGCCTCAAATCAATCCCGCAAGAACCCGCCCGAGCCACACCAGAAATACCCCGATAAGCACCTGCCCTCCTGCATTGAGCAGGGCCATCTCCATTCGGCTTTCTCGAATCAGATTGAGGGTTTCGTTACCAAAGGTAGAAAAGGTCGTGAAGGCACCCAACAGGCCGACGAGAAGAAAACTCCTGGTTTCAGGAGAAAACATAGCTTTCATTTCGACCAAAGCACTGAGAAAACCGATCAGCAGACAGCCGATCATATTCACCGTCAGGGTGCCAAAAGGAAACGCAAGAGAACCGGAGCGGCCCTGCACCCAGGAACTGACCAGGAAACGGAGGACAGCACCGGTAAAACCACCAGCCCCAATGAGTGAAAGTCTAAGCAGGGGATCCATATCTCTCCAGCGTAAAGATAAAGAGCCTATTATTTGCCGAACAGACCATTCAGGAGATCAGGCACAACCTTGTCAACCTGCTCCCTGAGAACATTCTTGGTCGCCTGGCCAGCTGCTTGTTTAAGCAGATCTGACGATGCCTGCATCAGGGCATCGCGGCTATATACCGGTTTATCCCTGGTGCCTTTAACAGGAACCTTGAGGGTGGTTCCTTTGAGCAATTCATAGCCCTTTTTCCCCAACAGTCTTCGGGTCACCGGCACCTCGACAATATAATTCAGGGTGCCGTCAATGCCAGCGGAACCGCTTATGATCATTTCCGAATCAGCAATGGTCATCTTGATTGGTGTACAGCTGACCTGCCCCTGCACGCCCTCGCAGGTCATGTTTTTATTCTTCATAGTCAAGCTCCTGTCCGCATAGCCTGCCATATCCAGAATACTGCTCAGGACCCCCTTGGGCTCCAAAGCAATTCCGGTAAGATCCAGAAAAACTTTAAAATCGACTTTCTCCATTCCCTTCTCGCCAAGGGGCAGAGAAAAACGGTCCAATCGAACATTGATAACGCCTACAGGGTTGGCCAAAGAACCAAAGAGAGGATGGATTCCTTTCAGAACTCCCTCAGTCAGAGCCTCTTCAAGATGTACATCCGTCAGTACCTGCTCTCCCGCTGGCATCGTCAAGAGAGGTGGGGTTTGCGTGTAATCAATGCGGGGGGAGAGCTGTAACCAGCCTTCATTCAGAGTTCCTTTCAGGATACTTGCCATCACCCCTTCCTTCATATCAGTGTCCAGGGTAAGCCTGCTGACATCAATGCCGGATTTGGAAAAGGAATCCGCATAGACCTTTGCGGCAAAGCGAAGATTAATCTTGGCGTCTTCTTCTTCCTCAGGCGACAGAGGATAATAAAGAGCAAATTCCTCCTTCTTTTTCCCTGTGGCTTCAATGCTGAGGGGATACATCCCGTTAAGAATCGCGACCAAGGAGGCCAAATCAGGCGTTGCATGCCCGTCTAAAGAAAAATGCGGTTTCTTGCCGGTCAGCTGGAATTCACCGTCAGCCTGAAGGCTCAGCGGGGCGGATTCAATATCAAAGGTGGTAAATTGAACATCACCGGCCATAAGATCACCATGCAGGCGGCTTCTGAAAACCAGTTTATGGCGCTCAATAAGCAGCTCTTCTTTAGCCTTTTGCCCTCGAACTTTTTTCCCGATTGTACGGTAGGTAAATTGATCGATATCCAGCTTGACCGTGCCGGAATTACCCTTACTTGTTGTGCCAGCTATCTTGATGTCTTCTTTTTTCTCTGCCAGATCAAGGGAAAAAATGGCATCACCACCGAACTTTTGTTCAGGCTTCATCGCGCCCAACTGCTGCAAGAACGTGGTCAGTTTTCCAAGATCGGACCTGCCGTTAACTTGCAGCGCCTTGATTGCCGGAGCCGGTTTCTGCTGCCAGTCATCAAGAAAGACTTTTTCGACCCTGATGTCTGCAAACCCGGAATTGAGCGATAAATTGCGAAGAACAAGACGATGATTTGTGGTGTCAATCAGGTTATACCCCCCACCCTGGGCAAAAAAAGCATCCTTACTCTCTGCCTTTTCAAGTGGCCGTACCGCCTCTTCCACATTGAGGGTCGGCTCCGGTTTTGTGGTGAACAGCGAGAGGTCAGGATCTTGTAAAATTTTGCCTTGCCGATAGAGAATGAAATCCTTGATCCGACTGTCCAGGGTGCTGACCACCAGCTTATCTTTTTCTGTATAACCAGAGGTCCGCAACTTCATGTCCCCGGCAATGCTGGTTTCTTGCTCCAAGGCGTCAAAACGATGAAGTAATTCCGTCACCCGAGCCAAAAGCACATCCGAATCCAATTGATAATGAGCCATGACCTGTCCCTGATCCCGATACACACCGGTCAGACTACCCTTGAGTTCGCCCGCCCAGGACGACAGATCAAAGGTCAGATCCGCAGCCTCGGCCTTTGCTTCGGGAAAATGTCCGGGCGCGACCAGCTTGCCGTTAAAACGAAGCTGATGAACAGGCAGAACTTCCTTATTTTCCATAGAGAACCGATAGTCGGCAATATCAACCTTTGCTGTTACCGTATACCGTTCCTCGCTGTCTTTTACTGTTTCTTTTGCTGTTTCCAGATCCACAGTTAAACGTCCGCCTGCGTCCCAGTCAAAGCGGATAATCCGACCGATCTCTTTCACTGCCTTATCAAGATCTGCCGAGCCTTTGAGGGTGAAATGTTGCAGATTGCCCTGCCCCTCTATATCTAGGAAATCGGCCTTAAGAACAAGTTTGTCCACCTCAGGTTCTTTGCCTGCCATGCTGCCCTTTACGCTCAGGCTCAGCGGGCTCTTCCAGACAAAAGGCTGTCGATTTTGTCGGCCTGCAAGATCCTCAACAGTGGCATCGGCAGTAATATGCATCACCTTATCTTGCTCTATCAGCTCAAAAGCGAGTGAGGCTATCCCATTCTCCAGCCGAAGATTCTCCTGCACCTTGAACAGGCCGGGCAACTGGGTGAGCAAAACCGGCAGGTCAAATGTACCCTTGCCTGCGGCCTGCAATCCCTGCTTGCCGTAGCTCGATTGAAGATCCACGCTGCCAAAATCGGAAAGCATTTTCAACGCGGGCA
>JBATKL010000661.1:0-1905 GCA_049669385.1 Candidatus Electrothrix sp.
GTACTCGGGCCCGTTAAGCCAGCCGCCGCCACGAATTGAGTGCTTCAGCCCAGATGAAGATCCGATCGGGTTGTCTTGAGGGCTTGCGCTGTAATAATCGGCATCATATCGGTCTGCGCACCATTCCCAGACATTCCCACTCATATCATACAGACCGAAATCGTTGGCCTGCTTTTTTCCTACCGGATGAGTGTTCTTGCCACTGTTCTCCCTATACCATGCTAAATCATCCAAGTTGTCTCCGCCGCAGTATTTCCCTGAACCGTTAGCCCGGCAGGCGTATTCCCATTCTGCCTCAGTCGGAAGCTGGTAACTTTTGCTGGATTTTCCCTTCAGCTTGACAAGGAACTTCTGCGTATCATTCCAAGAAACTTGTTCCACCGGATAGCTGTCGCCCTTTTTATACTTCGCTGGATTCGAACCCATGATTTTCTGCCACTGCCCCTGCGTGATCTCGTATTTCCCCATCCAGAAACCGTCCACGCAAACCTTATGCGCCGGTTTTTCATCATCATCGCCATTATTCGACCCCATCATAAAACAGCCTTTGGGCATATAGACCAGCTTCATGCCGGTCACAGAATCAATCATGACATCTCCCTGCTTGGGCTTGGCAGGAGAAGGCGGTTCTTTTTTGCTGACTGGCTGAATTTGCACCTCAGCCTTATCAACCGGAGGAGTTGCTGGTTGAACTGTCCCGGCTTGGGCTACCTTTGCTTTTGTGGGCGAGGTCTCGGGTTTTGTCGGGCCACCAATCATCCCGGCTGTGTATAATGCGGTTATCAAGGCGGCAACGCCTGACAGCAATATGCCTATGGCAGTGATATAACCGGGAATCGTTTCCCAAAATGAGGGATTTCTCTCACCGTCGCTCATCCTTTTTTCCAAATCGTTGTATGGTCTAAAATCAATCGCCTTTGCGATTATAACAGTTACAGCCGCTGTTGGCTCCTGAAAATTAGAATAAGCGGAACACTTCCGTTGACTTTTAATCTGTCGGGTCGTATTATAGGGACATAGGATACGACCCTGTTTAAGTACGTTAAGGAGATGTTTTATGGTACAGGCAAAATTCACCGTTGAAGAGGCACAGGCTCAATTTCTGAGTAATTTTAAAGAGTACGGTTTCAAGGATAAAAGTTCGATGTTGCGGGCGGCGGTAGAGTATTTTAAAAAAGTAATTGAGCTGAAGGAGCTGAAGAAATCCGCAGATATGTATGCTGAAATATACTGCGAAGATGAAGACCTGCAGGAGCTGACCGAAACGGCTTTGCCTGGATGGCCGGAATGACTGTGCTGAAAAGGGGAATGGTCATTGATGTCAGCCTTGATCCGACCAAAGGTGCGGAAAAAGGCAAAACCAGACCCTGTGTCATTGTGACCAATAATGTCTATAATGAACGGGTACCGGTGATTCAGGTGGTTCCGGTTACCGAATGGAGCGAGAAAAAAGCCCGAATACGAACCAATATAACCATTTATCCTTCAGCGGATAATGGTTTGTCCAAAAAATCCGTGGCGGATTGTTTGCAGACTCGTCCGATAGATCATCGGTACAGGTTGGTCAAAATCCGGGGGCGGCTTTCTTCGGCAGTTCTTCAGGAAATAGACCGGGCCTTGAAGATCGTTTTCGCACTTGCCTGATGTACGCACCGGGTACAGCGTATCGCCGCACCCGGCTTCTTTTATACCTTGTAATACCCCCGATACCACTCTACAAACTTACTGATTCCTTCCTCAATAGTGGTTTGCGGCTTAAAGTCAATCTCCCGAACCAAATCATCCACATTGGCATAGGTTGCCGGAACATCACCGGGCTGCATGGGCATGAAGTTTTTTTTCGCCGTTTTACCCAGGCACTTTTCCAAGACCTCAATATAGTGCATCAGCTGTTGCTTGGAGTTA
>JBATKL010000662.1:0-1879 GCA_049669385.1 Candidatus Electrothrix sp.
AAAGATGGCCTCTGATTGATCTTGTATCGCCGTCCCTCGTGTTGAAGCGACAAACTTCGCATACTGTACCGCCAGGTCCTTATAAACTAGGCCCAAGCCTCCAGCGACCTGTTTGGAGAACTCCAGCGCATTATTCGCCGCCCCGAGGGACCCGGTAGCAGCGATGAGAGTAGACTCCATCTTATCAATAGTAAGTTGGGCCTGTACCACGCCTTGAGTAAAAGCATAAATTGCCCGAATAGAGAGCGCAGCGATGAATGTTTTGAGGATGAACTTACCTCGCTCAATAATCTTTCGTAAGGAAAGCTGCGCCGCAGCATTTCGATGAACGGCTAGTGTCTGGTCCTCGATCCCCCGGGTGACCCGACGTAACTGCATCTCATATTGCTGTTGGTCGATGAGTCCCTTCTGGCGTGCTTGCCCCAGGACTTTCTCAGCTGCAGCTACCCGCTGGGTGACCCGCTCAACTGCATCGTACCGAGCAATCAACCTTTGGTAAGATCGCTCGATTGATTTGACTTGCTTGTCCTCGATAACCCTGGCTTGTTTAATAACCTGGAGGGTTTCTGCAGTCTCCCTAGTTTCTTTGTTAACCTTCTTTTCGGAAGCCGCCAGCTTCTCGTTGGACTTAACATTCTTGTCGATAGCCTCATCAACCGCCATATACCCCCGGGCTACATCGTCCAAGGTAGCTGATGCCTCATCAATGAGGGTATAAATTTGTGTGATTTTATTAGCCATCAGATTGTCATCTTACCCCGCCAGTTTGGAGAGAGGGTAAGTGTGGGGAGATGGTAGTGTGGGTTTTTACCCTGTATAACTGAGGGCCACTGTTTGGATACCAGATTGATCCTCATTACTGATCCCCATTTAGCTTTCATGTTAGCTGCCACAAGCTCCATAATACCGTTTGGGGCTTGCCTGCTTACCCGAGGACCGCGCCGCGCCCGGGTATGTGGTTCTAGTGACCCTGCGTAGGGTTGGGTATTAAGTATCTCAACGTAAATACCGTCAACCCGTCCAGGCCAAGGAACCTCCATAGAAACCGTATCCTGGCCACGAATCACATCTTGGAGTATTATAAACGAGTTCTTGTATTTAGGCGAGTCCGGTGTATCCCCTACCGGAGCCCAACGGAGGGCCATACGCATGGCGTCGTTAACCACAGCTTGAATCGGATTATAGAAGAAGGCGATGCGCCCCCCTTCCTTTACAGCTTCAAGGGATCGACCCGCCTTACCATCTACGAGCCAATCCATATCGACCCTAGCACCAACCGTGGCGGTATTCTGTCCTAGGATACTTTGAGACCGTTCCTTAGCTATCCGAACAAACTCAGCATGTACATCATCAGAGACCCCTTGAACGAGATCAACCATTCTGCCCTTTGTAACCTTAACTACCTTGCCGGCCACGTTGTCTCGCCTGTCGTTTTGCCTTCCGGTCTTCCTTTCGTTTCTCTGCGGACTTCCGTTTAGCTTCATGATTCAGGTATTCATTATCAACCCCGGTCATGATATATAAGAAGTCCTCAAAGTCCTCAATGTCTAGCCTGCGAGCGTATACGTCGATGGCTTCTATCGTTATCGGGAGCGAAACCCCCGAAGAGGTAAAGCCCCGCGCCCGGGAGAGGGCACGGAACGCTTGATAATAGACAGTCGTAATCTCATCTAGTATCGGTGCCTCTAGTATTGATTTGGGGAGTGCCCTCCCCTCCTCAATAGCTAACTGTACAAGCCAAGCCTCGTTCTTCCCTACCCCAGTATGAGCGTACTGGATGAACCGTGCTACTTTTTTACAACTTCATCCTGTTGCTCGATACGGAAGTTTGTAGCATAAAGACTTAACTGGGAGATTAATTCCAGAAAGTCCTTATACT
>JBATKL010000663.1:0-2286 GCA_049669385.1 Candidatus Electrothrix sp.
GTACCGAGTTGGAGAAACGCTGCGAGGGCATGTCCTTCAATCCTTGGCATGCACTCAAGGAGCATCGCCCGATAAGCGGACTGAACCGACTGCGCAAGGCGGTCTATGAGGCTAGTTTCAGCAAACGCAAAGAAAAGAAGAAAAACAGCGGGGCCGCAGGGCCTTGTGGCTCCTGCGGTTTCTGAGCCGATAAGAGCAGAGGTCGATAAACGACGGGGAGAGGTGAACGCGGCCCGGCAGCTGGGTAATACCTACCTGCCGGGCCAGAATAACAGGGCGACCGCCGGTCGCCCCTACGCACCCTGCATACAAAAAATCTTCGTACCTATCAGACAAATACGGTTAGACAATGTCCAACGGTTTTGTGGCCAAGGGAATCTCTACATCAGGTTCACCACTTATTTGGCAAGTCAACCGGGTGCTACCAACCGCAAGAGCCTGTCCTCGCAGAGTCAGCACATCGCTGTCCCCGATACCAAGAGTGCCAGCTCGTTCAAAAATCACCGGACTGTCGTTACGGATAGTAACACGCGGATAGAGGACCACCTCGGCAACCTCGGCATTGGGTGGCAGTTCGACCAAATCGCCGGAAGCAGGATCCACGCCTTTATAACCGGTGCCGTCTGCGTCAGGATTTGTCGGCGGAACCAGCAGTTTTGCTATAGCCGGATCTTCCACTTTCAGATGATAACGGACATTTTCAAGATGAACAGCGTCCGCTTCAGACGAGTTGGTTACTGTCACACTGAAAGAGAACTTCTCTGTCGGACGAATTTCTCTGCTGTCCGTGAGATCAAATAACGAATGAATTTTCACACTAATATCAGCCATAATTCCCTCCTTGGTTTTTAAGAAAAAGTTACACGGCCCACGTTAGGCCAAACAGTCTTATAAACAGAAAGATACAGAGAAACCTTATGCTACCTTGTAGCGTTTTGTCAAGACATAACCAAAGATTACCCGAGATGCTTTCTTGCAAGGAATCTTTCTGGGGTATTTAACGCCTGTATTCAACGAGATCATACAGGTTGTCACGCTGGCGATTTAACGGTATGATCAATACGCTATCAATCTATCAATATCTGGTCAATATTTCAACAAGTTCAGATAAGCCCAGGAAAAAACAATGATGATACGAATAAGGGCTGACCAGATCAGTATACAGCCGGAGTAAAAACCGGAGAGCCGATTATGAAAAAACGAGTGTTGTACAGCGAAGCCAATTATGCGGCAATCGTGCGCAAGAACGGTTACTTTGTCGACAAAACAAACTATCTGGAAAAACTGGAGACTGTTACCAATCCTGTCTTTCTGCGCCCAAGGCGTTTCGGAAAATCCCTACTCTGCTCCATCCTCCGTTATTATTACGACCTCAATCATGCTGATCAGTTTGAAGAACTTTTCGGGCATACCTGGATAGGCCAGCATCCCACGGCGGATCGAAATCAGTTCGTCATTGTTTCGCTGAATTTTTCGGTAATATCTATCGGCTCCGATATCAGCCAGATAGAAAGCAGCTTCAAAAATCACTGCAACACGGCACTGCGTTCCCTACGAGATATTTATACGCCGCTATTTGGTGACATGCCTGAACTTCCATTGGATGCTCCGGTTGCCGACAATCTGACCCAACTGCTCCAGTATATTCAGGCAAGACGACTGCCCCCAATGTATCTGATCATTGATGAATACGACAACTTTGCTAACCAGCTGGTCATCACCAACAGAGATCGGCTGTATCAACAGCTCACTGCGGATGACGGCTTTTTCAAGACCTTTTTCAAAACCCTGAAGCAGGGTCGAGAAACAGGCGCGATCCACAATGTGTTCATCACCGGGGTGCTGCCCATTGCCATTGACGACATGGCCTCGGGTTTCAACGTGGCGAGATTTATCACCTTGGACCCTGAATTTGAACATATGCTGGGATTTACCCAAGAGGAAGCTGACCAACTCCTTGATGCGGTGTATCAAGATTGCGGCATTGATCCCGTCACCCGGCAGGATGTGGGCGCAGTGATGAAAAACCAGTATAACGGATATCACCTCGTCAGCGCCCAAGGAGAAACTCTCTATAACTCCACCCTCGTCATGTATTTCCTCGACTGGCTTTATCGCTATAAAACTATCCCGGAACGCCTGACCGATTTGAATCTTAAAACTGACCTGCACTGGATTAAGCGCCTGACCGCCTCCAATCCGCAGCTCACAGAAGAATTCATCGACCGTCTGACCATCCACAGCACCATCCCTTATGATAAGGTCATGCTGGAAGAAAAGTTCAAC
>JBATKL010000664.1:0-2359 GCA_049669385.1 Candidatus Electrothrix sp.
TGCCAACCCCGGATGAGCCCAGGAGGCAATAGGTTTTTCCTGATATCATCGATTGTTGAATCTCTTCCAAACCAGCACTGGTCACATTGCTGAGCGCAATAATTCGGGCGTTAATCCCTGCCGCCCGAATTTTTGCAATGCATTGGGCCAATGCTGCGGCATGGATCAAATCTGTCTTGGAGAGCAGCAGCACCGGTTCAACCTGTCCTTCACTCACCATCACCAGATAGCGTTCCAGCCTAGGCACATTAAAATCGTATTGGCAGGATTGGACAATGAAGGCGATATCAATATTGGCTGCAATCATCTGCAACTGAGTGTCCTTGCCCGCTGTTGTCCGGCGTAGGAAGGATTTTCTAGGGAGCACTCCATGGATGCTTGCAGCATCTTTTGCGTCATAATGGACACAGACCCAATCACCAACGCAGGGCATCTCGCTGGTGGTTCTGGTGGTGTGTAAAAATTTACCGGTTACCTGAGCTGCGACTTCTCCTGCCTCATTGCGTACGGTATACCAGCCACGATCAACCGCTGTTACTCTCGCAAGTTTCTGTTCAGGTTGACAGCGTATTCTGCCCTGCTCGCTAAACCAAGGGTTCCAGCCAAGTTTGCTCAATTCTAAGGAATTAGTTTCCATTTTAACCCTACCGCATCTCGGCACCTTGTCCTTGCCAGTACTGATTCTTGACCGGCATCCCCAGGTCTGCCTCAATCAGCAATTGACGGAGCGCACAGAGTCGCTCCAGCAGTCTCGGTTCAATCTCCGCATAACCTGCGGCATCAGGGACACGGTTCACCACCACGCCCAGCAGTTCCGTAATTGCATTGCCCACCGAGTTTTGGCTGATGGTGACGATCAATTTACCCTCATCATTACGATAGATGAGCTGCTTAAAGGCAGGCTGCCAGCGGATGCTGTTGGCGTACTTTGGATCGCCGATGCAGCGGTCGCGCACCTTCTTGGCCGCCTTAAGGAAATCGTTGTTGAAGAGCAGTACCTGCTCGACCTGATCCGGGAAATAAACCTGCTCCGGCATGGGCGCATTGCGGGTCGAGACTTGGCCAAAGAAGGTACGGTAAAAGTCGAGAAAGCCTTTCAGCACCATATCATATTCCTGCCAGAAGCGGATGTCCTGCAGGGCTGTTACGCCACCACGCACCTCCCAGCTCGGCAGCCCCTGCGGATATCCAGTCAGCCCGATCTTCGTCGATTCCCTGTCTACTGCCTGCAGGATATCGAGATCCAGTGCCTTGGCAAAGAACTCCCGGTACACCTGTGGGACATGCTCTGCAAACAGGCTGTGCTGCTCGCCGTCGGTCAGGTTGGGGTTATTCGGGTCAGCCAGTTTCGCCTGCCGCAGTTCCTCCTTGCTGAAGACAATGAAATGGTTGTGGAGCATGCGTATACTCGGCACACCGGGTGAGGTCAGGGACCAGGTTGGGTCCAGACTGGCTTCCCCAGCCAGAACCAGCCAGGCGTCCGGGTCAGAATACTGCTCCAGCATATAGGAGATGATGATCTGATTCATCCTGTTCCAGATTTGCCGTACCGGCGGGGGCACTTGAGTACGGCGTGCAGGCCGTCCGAGCGGATCAAGAATGCACTTGGAGGTGTTATATATAATAGAGGTGTCAAATTCCCGGCTGTGCCCCAGGGCCTTGCGGTAGAGGAGCAGATTTTCCGGGGTGAGCAGCAGGCCGTTGTTCTGCACCAGATCGTGCAGATTTTCTGCGCTGTTGAAAAACTCGTTGGGCTTTATGCCCTCTGGAATCGGTAGCGGAATCGGTCGGTAGGGAACAGTTATCTCTCGTGGGGTTGCCTGCATAATGTTTGTATCTCAGCTGGTTACAGTGTAAAGGCATAATTAACCAGAACCGGGCGAAACACAATCATTCTTCCCCGTCCTGCTCTGGTGCTTTGTAAAATCTAAAAATTGGTTTTATCAACGCCTGACAGGGCTGTAAGTAAGCCTCCACAGGGACAATATTTCAAAAAGGACATTTATCCATCTACCAACAATAAAGATTCATGTCAACAAAACAAAAAGTTGCAAACCTCCACCCCCTGGAAAAGATATGCTCAAATCAAACGGAGCTGGTGGCGCGGATGGGATGCAGCTACTTGAATACGCTGTGAAAGGGGAGGAAAACAATCAAGGGCTGTTCCTTAGTATTCTCTACTTGCTGTTGACAACAATCGTTATCGTGTCGATAGGATTCGTTAGAGTCAGAAAATATCAGCCCCATCAAAAGACGGGTAACACCCAAAAAACTCCTTAAAACAAGCATTGGCCCGCAAGCTCTCCTCGTTTTGGGCGACAGCGGTGAAAAAGGTCTCGCTGCCCACGACAATGAGTTT
>JBATKL010000665.1:0-1716 GCA_049669385.1 Candidatus Electrothrix sp.
TCGCTTGCGTCCAGGTTTCTTTTTTTGCGACCCTTTATTCTTCACTCTTACCTTAAGGGAGTCACAAGAAAATAAACTACCAGCCTGCGGCATCAATAATGACATCCCATTTTGGCAATTTTTTCGACCTGCTGATTTTCTCCTCGTATTTTTTCATTTCCCGTTTTGTGAGCTTTACTCCTTTCTCATAGGTCTTTTTAACCAATTTGACGACGGGTTTGATTCCTTTCCAAGTCATCGTCGCGGCCCATTCAATAGTCTTGGGGATTGAATCCAGTATTTCTCCGTTCCAGTGTTCTTCCAAAATTCCCCAGCATCTTTCCACGGGGTTGTATTTGCTGTGATATGGCGGATAGTACAGCAGGCGAATTTTAAGACCTGTCTTTTCGCTGAACTCAACCATTCTGCGCACGAACTGCGTACGCCCGCTCGCATTGTTCGGGCCATTATCAAGATTTATCACCAGTTCCCTGATGTGGGAATACAATGGCTCGTTCGTTTTCCACCACGCCTCAATGCAGTCAACTATGAAATCGCTGGTTTCGTGCGAAGTGCCGAAAAAAATAGCGAATAATCCGCTCATGACATCCAATATTCCATATGGAACCACCTTGGCTGTCGGATTCATGTCGTGATCAGCGGCTTGCTTTGCCTCTGGATCGCGGGACTTGCCGTTTCTCGAAAACGGACCGATTTTCACCTTAGCCTTGGCATCAATCGAAATCCTCAGCGACTCGGGATTCTCGTCGGATTCGCGGTTGGCTTCATGGACGTTGTTGAATATTTCGTCAACTTCTGCGATCTTTTTCAATGGCTTGGACTTCTGTACCCGTTTCCGGTTAAAACCTATTCTGTTCAGTATGCTGCGCAGTGTATTGGCCGAAGGCAATTCTTCTGCTGCGTATTCTTTATCCACAACAAGGGCTTTTTTGAGCGATTCGCCGGTAAGTCTCGTATAGGTAAGGGAAGTCTTAACCGCAGGGTCGGCCTGGGTATGTAACTCCGCAATAGCGCATATATCTTTCTTGAGCTTTGAGTTTTTATCTTCCTTTCTCTTTCGTCCTCTACCTTTGAAATTGTCAATACACCTGATACCGGTTCTCTTTTCCCCCAGGCCTGTTGCAACGCTTTTTCTGCTCCAGCCCATGATGCTTTCGGCCTTTCTGGCACAGCCGCCGAAGTATTTTAACGCTATGACCGCCTGATATTCTCGTTTCTTAAAGCCCGACAGCCTGCTGCAAGCGTCTTTTATCAATTCCTTTTCCTTAATACTCATTTCCGTCATCCGTTTATCCTTTCAATGCATTGGTTGTATTCGGATTTCCAAAACCTGCAAATTTCATTGTGCGTTTCGAGTTCCCGGTCATTCATGCATGCTGCATTTAACAAAGCGGATTCAGTTTGTCCTGTACTTTTTCGCAGCTTAATAATAAGCTTGATGGTTTCGTAAAAAGTTCGATTTTGCGGAATTTCGCTTTGTAACTCTTTGAGGTGTCATTAGCGATTTCCTGATGTCTGACTTTTTGCCAGATCATCAAGCTTTTCTTGATAAGAATTTAGGGAAAGTTCACAGACAGAAAGGTCAATGGCAAGCTGGTATTTTATTTATTTGTGGCTCCCTAACAATGGAGCAGGAAAATATCATACTGTAGCGGGTAAAAACGGTTCAGGAGCCGGGAAAAACCAGTCAGCACTGCTCCTGTGCCAGTTTTTACC
>JBATKL010000666.1:0-2663 GCA_049669385.1 Candidatus Electrothrix sp.
AGAAAGTCGTACCCCTCGGGCGGGAGCTGAATGCGTTCCAGTTGCAGACACAGAGGTTTTTCCGCATCTGTCCATTCTGGATCAAAGACGGTTAGTGCCTGGGGGAAGCCTTCAAAGGGTAAGCCAAGGTGTATTTCACGGGGACGGTAAATAAGGGTCTTGTCCTTCCACCAGCCCTTGCGGGTCAGGTCAATATAGCCTTCGTTAGGCCATCCATGTATTTTTTTGATATAAAAAGTTTTCCCTGCTCCGGGCGGCCCGGTCACCAGCAGCTGGACAAAGGTCAGGCCGACGGGGAGGTCCACCCCGCGAATGTTTTGCAGCTTATTGATAGGGACTAATTTTTTTCTAAAGGGATCTGCCATAATCTCCTCACCAAGCGGTGCATAAGCCTATCTCATGGCTCTTTGTAGAAATTTACTTTATTAGAAGGGAAGAAATAATGCAATGAGAGTTATGGAGGAGCTCTTTAAAAAGGGAAAGAAGAAAGGGGAGGGGGCTTGAAAAGAAATACAACGAAGATTGAAAGCCTGTTCAATGGAGCGAGAATTGAGCTACGTTGAATGACTCGGCAATCTCGACAATGTCTTTCCCGGTCGTCGTCGAAAGGAGTTTAAGACGCTACGGGAAAGAGATTGCCAAGTATTACGAATGGTTAATATATGTAAAAATTACTGATCCTCGTCGCAGGATGGCTCTGTTTGGTTATATTTCAGAGCCGATGCAACCGTTGACAACTCAATAAGCACACCCAGACCCTCTTGGACTTCCGGGCGCTTCAGGGCGGACATCATACCAAAAATACCGGTGATTGGTTTTGCCTTGGCAAGATCCACTGACTTCATTTTGACACTGACCTGCTCGCCGATATCAAGCATCCGTTGAAAGTCGTCAAACAGACCGCGTTGCTTAAAGCCTTCCAGACGTTCAACCACATCATTAATAATTGGGCCGCTCAGAAGTTCAACATCGCGCTTCATATCCATCATCGAGCTGAGCGTTTTCATCATCTCGGCAATATTTCCCATATTGACGATGAACTGCCTGAGCAGTTCCTGCAGGTTTTCTCCCTCAAAGCCTTGAAAAGCGGTTTGCAAGCGAAGTGCCAGCTCATGAAACATATCTTTGCCGTGCGGCTCAAAATCCCTTTTAAATTCCATGATACTATTCAGGGTTTTGAGCGCCTCGGTAATGTTACCGCTGGATGCTAGGGATTGGCCAACCATGTCCCCGATATCTTCTAATTCCACATTTTTATCCAAACCACTCAGGCGTGCTGTGGCCTCATGGACCATTGAGTGGATCAGGGGTTCCAACTCCTGCTTCAGCTCCACATAGGGTCTGACAGCACGTTTGGCCTCTCGCACCTCCTCGGTGAGTTCATCAAGGCGAGCGAGAATCTTCTCTTCATTGGTCATGATGCTCTCCCTTATTCCTGAACCTTACCCGCAAGAGACATCTGGGCCTCAAGCGGCAATTCCTCACCGGTCAACAGTTTGTTCCAGTACACCCATTTGAACATCATCTTGCCCCAATGATTAGCCTTCGTGTCGCCGAGGAGAGAAAAGGGTCCGAGGCCAGGAAGGGGGAATTTACCAGGCAAGGGCTCGTATTCATAGTTGAAATCAATGAGAGAGGCTTTGCCGTAGCCAGTCTCGATGAAACAGTTGGAATGACCATCATAGTCCGGTCGAATAGGCTCGTCGTTGATCTCGCGCATGAAATTTTCCACCATGATTTCCGCAGAGAAATGGGCTACTGAACCGGCCTTGGAGGTGGGGATGGTTGTGGTGTCCCCGAGGACATACATATTTTTATGGTTTTCCGCCTGCAAGGTATGGTTATTCGTTTTGACGTAACCGACCTCATCCATAGCAACCTCGGAATTGACCAGATAGCGTGCTCCCACATTGGGTGGAATGGAAACCAGTAAATCCCACTCAATTTCATCACCGGATGCAGAGATCAGTTTATTATTGGTGCAGTCAACTTCGGCAAGGATAAAATCTGCGGTAACCTTGATGTTCTTCTCGTGCATCATCTTGGTAAAGTAGGCAGAGGCCTTGGGCTTGGTAAAGGCACCGGTCATGGGGGTGACAAACTCGATCTCAATATCATCGCGCACCCCTCGTTCGGTAAGAAACCAGTCTGCGAGGTAGACAAATTCAAGCGGAGCTACTGGGCATTTGTAGGGAAACTCCGCGATGTTCAGGACAAGTTTGCCACTTTTAAAGGTGCGCAGCTTCTTTTCCAGATTTATAGCCCCTTCCAGGGTATAAAAATCAAAGACCTTGGTTTGCCAGCCGTCCATCATGCCTGGGATTTCCTCGGGTGCCAAACCTACGCCGGTACAGACGATGATTTTGTCGTATTCATATTTGCCAGCAGTAGTATCAACGACTTGTGTCTCCGTATCAACGCCAACAATCTCATCGACGACAAAGTTGATCCCCTTGCCGATAAATTCACTGCGGGTGCGGATGATCTCTTCGGGCTTGTACATGCCAAAGGGGATAAAAATCAGGCCAGGCTGATAAATATGTTTGTCATCTTTATCAATAATAGTGATCGACCACTCATCACAATCCAATTTCTTGCGTAAGTTGTTTGCAACCATTGTGCCTGCACAGCCCGCTCCAAGAATAACCAGCTTTTTCATCGTT
>JBATKL010000667.1:0-2804 GCA_049669385.1 Candidatus Electrothrix sp.
CTGATAATTCGCTAAGACATCTGCTTTCATGGATCAGCCGTTGTTGCTCTTCAGATCGTTTTCATCGCCTCGTTTTCATCGCCTTCCACCTCGGCGTCTCTCACTTTGCCGCCGTCCGAGACGGTCACCTTGTTCTTGTTGCCCTTGATTTTGGCCCCGATGATCTCGGAAACCCGCGGCTCGGATGGGGAATGAGTTTTCAGGCTTCCTTTCACCTTTTTTCCAGTTGCCTCGACTTGACCGCTTTGAATTTTATCCTTCAACACAAAGATTGCAATACCGACAACAACCACCAATGCCACAGCAATAATCAAAGCGATCTGTACGTTTTCCGTCATAATATAAGCCTCAGAGGACATGGGTAAGCAGTTATTTTCAAAATGATTGCCGGGAAAAAATCATGCCAACCTGGCCCCCTTAATCCATAACTTCCAACTTAGCATAATCAAGATGGAGGAGCTTATCCCCGTGCCGATCAAAGCGAACCTCGATCCGACGGGGTGCAGGAATTTCTTTAACCTTGCCGATCCCGAAAAAGGGATGGCGCACCATCATACCCTGACTGAACTCGGTACGAGCAGACTGCACGGCTGTTTTTTTCAGGGTGGTGGGTTCTGGAAGAACACCCTCAGGGTTGCTGCGGTACGCGGTAATGTTTGGGCCTATAACGGGCGCAGGATCTGTATTGACATAGAGGCCCGGATTAATTTCCCGAAGAAAGGGTGACATCACTACATTAAGGAATTTTCGGTCCGGGGTCATAATGGTTCTGGGATAGGTGAGGAAAAGCTGCTTCTTCGCCCTGGTTGCAGCCACATAGAGCAAGCGCCGTTCCTCTTCCCATTGCGTAGTAGCAGGGAGCGTCTTTTGATGGGGGAAACGCCCCTCAGACAACCCAATAACAAAGACCGCATCCCATTCCAGGCCCTTGGCCGAATGAATGGTGGAAAGGATGAGTTTTTCGGGAGCTGTTTCTCCGGTGCTGGGCGCAGGATCAGGTGGATCCAGGGCCGTATCATCGACAAAGGACTGGAGATCGCCATATCCACCAATCAGGGCCTTGAGCTGTTCCAGATCACGCCGCCGTTTCGGATAATCATCATGATAGATCCGCTCAAAGATGGGCTCATAATACTCCATGACCAGATCAAAAACCCCTGAGGGTGTCAACTCAGGTCGATCCATAGTAGTCAGGGCCTCAGCCAAGTGCTGAAGGGGCTCCTTCCACTTGGCACCGGTCTTATATTCCCTCAGGGCCTGAATGGGCGTATCTTCGGCCATGATCGTCTCAAGAATCTTCTGGGCCGTCTTGGGGCCAACCTTGTCTAATTGCAAAAGAAGCCGGTTCCAGGAAAGATTATCCCAAGGATTAATCAGCACTCGCAAAAAGGAGAGCGCATCCTTGATATGGGCTGCCTCGGTGAGTTTCATCCCGCCTCGCTTTTCAAAGTCCAGCGAATGGGCGGCCAGTTCCATTTCGAGCTTATAGGAATGAAAGCCAGAACGAAAAAGAACTGCGATCTCCTTACTTGCCGTGTCTGCTTGCAGCAAGGTCTTAATCTTTTCTACAATGAAGCGGGCTTCGCTGCCCTCGTTGCGGGCAGAGTAAACAACCGGCTTGACCCCGCCCTCAATTTCACTGAACAGCTCTTTAGTGTACTTTTCCTCAGCCTGGGCAATAATGGCATTGGTCAGGGCCAGAACAGGCTGGACCGAGCGATAATTCTGCTCCAGCTTGATGATACTGGTACCGGGAAACTGCTCAGGAAAACGCATGATATTATAAAAATCCGCGCCACGAAAGCTGTAGATGGACTGGGCATCATCACCAACCACCATCACGTTATCGTGGCCATAGGCGAGCAGGCGGACAATCTGAGCCTGAATCAAGTTGGTGTCTTGATACTCATCTACCAAGATGTAACGAAACTGGGAGGCGATCTCCGTGCGGGCCAAGACTGATTCACCAAGGAGACGCTGCCAGTTGACCAACAGATCATCATAATCCATCAGGGCGTTATTGAGCTTAAACGCCTCGTACTCTTTACGGATCCTGACAATATCCTGGGCAAACTCGATAAGATGAGGCTGTGTCTCGTAGATGAGATCTTCCAGCTCAACAGACTTATTTATAGCTCCAGAGAGGAGGTTGAGAATAACCCGCTTGGTGGGGAAACGCTTGCCAGCCCCGGAAAGACCAAGGGAGTTACGGAGCAGGTTGATAATCCCTTCTGCATCGCCCCGATCAATAATAGTGAATCCGCCAGTAAAGCCCAGATGATGGCCATGCCTGCGCAGCAACATATTGGCAGTAGCATGGAAGGTGCCCCCCACGACCCGATTGCAGGATTGGCCTGAGATACGAGCAGCTCTCTGCAACATTTCCTGAGCAGATCGACGGGTAAAGGTAAGCAGAAGGATGGATTCCGGGGGCACGCCCTGGTCCAGTAGCCAGGCCATACGATGCACCAGGGTTCTGGTCTTCCCGCTGCCTGCTCCGGCAATCACCAGCACAGGTCCATCCCCGTGAGTGACCGCCTTGTGCTGAGAAGGATTCAGGCTTTCTATGTTCACGGTGCCCTGCCCTTCCTGCTTCTTTCGATTTTCCGAGCTCTCCGGTTTCTCCGGATGAGTAAAAAATATGTTCTGTTTGTTCTGTTTCATAGGCCATTCTTTACCATAACACCCCGGCCACTGCAATGGATGTTGACAGCCCTTGCGTCTCAGATTAAATTTCAATAGAGATCTCTATAAATCGATAGGTATATTACACAGGCTTCGCCTACAGAATCGACAGATTAATC
>JBATKL010000668.1:0-5996 GCA_049669385.1 Candidatus Electrothrix sp.
GAGATCAGCTGATTAATCCTTCTATCGTGTACTATAGCTGCAACATGTAAAGGAAACGTGTCGTTGAGGGGGAAAATTGTAAAGGGTTTGTAAAAGGGCCTTTAGGCGTATAAGGGGACTGAGATAAATTCAGTTATATCGGTTTGCAGAAAATAAGTTTTTTGGAAAAGTTACCACTTAGTAATTATTACTATGCAGGTATTGTTGAAAATAATTCATTACAAGCAGTTTGCTGCTTATGGCAAATAATTCTTTTATTATAAAAAGATAAAAAACAATTTGCGTTCTCACGATGTATTTAGTAAAAATTATTATACACAAAGAGTAATTGAGATTAAAAATTGTACTAAAGGAGGAGGACCTATGTGCAATCAAAAATTAAATAACAGCGTATTCCGCGATCAATATCGCGCCGTTTTCCTGGTAATACCCGTTATGATGCTTCTGCTGTCAGTAACATTTGTGCAATCGGCAATCAGCAGGGAGCTTACTGGTATAGTGAAAGAAACGCCTGGAATCGCATGGCCTGTTGGTACATGGATGGTAAATGATAAAAAAGTTATAGTGACTGAGCAGACCCTCATCAAAGGGGATCAGTCCAAAGCCCACTTTGGTGCAAAAGTCATCGTCAAGGGCGACCGTGTTAACGGTGCCTTTGTCGCGAACGAATTTGAGATCAGAACAGACGATGATCCTACCTTTGCAGGCAGGTAACCGGAGAGCGTAGCACATCGCTGTTCCAAAGGCGGAAATCATAGAAGGGGGAGCAGAACCAGCTGAGAGCAGGTTGCTCCCCCTTTCCTTTTAAGAGAGGGATGGGCAGTACGGGGAAAGAAGATTAATGCTCCTCTTCGAGGAGTTCCTTCAGGAGGTGAACCTGGGCGCGGAAATCATCGCCGACTAGCTCGCTGATGCTCTGCTGATCAGAATTGACAACCAGACCTTGGCCGATTAGGCGTTCACGCAGCTGTTCCGGGCTGATTCGGGCAACCTGAGCCAGGGTGGTTAGCGGTGTATGGGCCAGGGCATTGATCGGCGGGGCAAAAGGAGAGTCATGATGCCCTTCTTCGCCCATCGGCACAAAACTGAGCGCCAGCAGCAGGACAAAGCTGCCCATCAGCATCTGCCCCTTGCGTTGCGTCAGGTACTTTTTAAAGGGCGCAAAGTTTAGCGCAAGATGGAGTATCGCACCGGCCAGGAAAACCCAGCTCAACCATTCGTGAACAGCCTTGTTCAGGTCGGTGGCTGCATGGAAAAAGAGGAGAACGCCGGTCACGGCGGTCAGCAGGAAGGCTCCGGTGGTTATCGGGGTGATCCAATCACGAGTTATCTTCATGGGAAATACGTTAGAGGTAAAAATTCATATTTGCAAGATGCCGTAGGGGCACACGGTGCGCCGTGCCCCTGTCGGAACGAAAAATTTTCGGGCGAACACAGGGGTTCGCCCTTACCGAGGGATCTGCGGATTTACATTCTTCCTTGGCCTTTTTGCATGTCATTGCCCCCGCCGCCCTGACCGTTCATTTTGCAGGGTTTATTCATACCATTCCCATTCTTCCCCTGGCCTTTTCTTCCCTGACGAAGCGTTTTCATCTTGGCAATTTGCTCCGGGGTGAGCAATTTGTTCATGGTCAATTTTGTTTCTGTGCGCTGCTCAATCATCTGGCCTTTGACGGCTGCTATCTTTTTGGATAATTTCCGTACAGCATCTTCATCGACCTTGTCCGCTGAAAAGGACTGCTCCATTTTCAAGTGCAGACTGTCCATCTCTGCCCGCAGAGCCTGTTGTTTTTCCCGAGCTGCAAAATCAGCATCTTTCAGCTTGCCGACCTGATCAGCACTCAAACCCAGATCTTTTACTGCTTGTGTATTTTTCCAGATACCCAAAGCACCACCGAATTGTTTCCCGTTTTGCCCACCTTTCATAGCGCAACCGTTGCCCTGTCCTTGTCCGCCTCCTTTGCGACAGGCATTTGCTGTCATAGGCAAAAAGGAAATTGTGAGCAGGCCAGCCAGTACAGCAGTAGCGATTTGTTTGTTGATACGTGTCTTCATGATATTTCTCCTGTTATTATGAGTGGTGCTGAGTTGTTTCGTTGTCCTCTGTGCTCTTCCTTGCTTGTGCCTGTACTATAGACAATGAATGTAAAGGAAATTTGTTCATCAAGGAATAAATTGTAAAGGTTTTGTAAATCATGAACAGATATGATAATAAAATGAGGAAACAGTTTGATTTATTACGAAAAGAAGAGAGAGGGGAGGGTGGGAGTCTCTCAGGATCGATAAAAATGCATTGGCAGGCAAGATTATCGGTGAGTATTTATCGTCAAAAATAGTATATTCAAGACTGGATTTACCACATAGACAAGAAAAAAAGGCTTTGCCGAAAGGAGGAAGAAAGATGCAACTGAAACGGAAAAAAAAGATGGGGAATTTTACTGCCGCAATACTGCTCACCGGCTGTTTTGTGCTGACAACTGCCAGTGCAGGCATGGCGGAAGGTACCAAGGTTCAACTTGATTTTGCTAAGATTCAACAGACATTGAACAAGGGGGCTACATCTAGCGGCGGGGTCGTTACGCCAGTTCCTCGTATGGATGCCGGACAGCTGCCAGCGAATGTATTAGCAAATATGTCGGCAAATGCCCCGGCTCAGGCCGCGAAAGGTATGCAGCCTGGTCCTGGTCCGGCAGTGATCGGAATGATGGATGAGGAAATGAGCAAGATGATGGAAAAGACTATGGGGGAAACCTTTGTCAGCTCTGACATCATGGCGGAAATGCAGAAGAAGATTATGGCTGAGAATATGGGCTCCATTCAGGAGAGCGTCCAAGCCTCTGTCATGAAAAGTGTACAGGGTTCTATCAAGCAGCCAGCTATGGATTCGGTGACAAAATAAGGTTGCTGGTAAAAGAGAACCATTAATATGCTGATGCCTCTTTGCGAAGCATCTGGATTATCCCGTACAAGAGGCTCCCGATCAAGCCGCAGGCAAAAGCCAGAAGAAGAGCAGGCTTTTTTTGCGGTTTGATTGGAGCGTATGGCTTCACAGGCTTCTCAATAATCTGTATCTGTCCAGAAGATTCTCTGATTTTTTGTTCTTTTGTAAGCTGTTCAATAAGGGTTGCATATCGTTTCCGGGTCGTTTCAGCCTGCTGGCGGAGTTCGTTGAGCACTCCGTCTTGCTCTGTAACATTCTCTAATTTATTCTCTAATTGACGGACCCGGCGTTGCAGAAGGTCTTTTTTTCCCAGTTGCTTGCGATAGGCAATTTTGGCGAAAGCAATCTGCTCCGCAGCATCTTTCAGCTCTTTTTGTTCTTTTTCCGAGGTGCCAGCTTGCGTGTACAGCAATTTTTCCAACGACGTGATTTGGAGGCGGACATTGGTAATGAGCCGATCCCCTGAGCCGCCTTCCCCATATTTTTCTCTAAGATCCTGCTCATAGGTCTTTAAGCGGAGAAGATCCTCCCTCTCCTCGGCAAATTCTTCTCGCTTTGTCTGTTTGCTGTCTTGCGTATCAGGCTTAAGGGTATTTGCAAAATGTTCTTCCAGCGTATTCAGTTGATTCAGCTGTTCACGCAGCTTTTCTTGCTCCGTAGAGAGCAGTGTTTGCACCTTGTCATATTGCTCCGTGATCTTTTCCGGATCTTCTCCAACAAGAGCACGCTTATTTTTCTTTTGGAACGTGGACAAGGCTCGTGCCGCCTCATGCATTTCCTGTCGCGATAACAGCAGCTGCTCGTTTTGCAAGGTCTCTTGAGGAGATTGGAATTTTTTGTATTCCCTTTGGAATAATCGAAGCAGGGTTGCAACAAGCCGGGCCGACATCGCCGCATCAGAATGCTGAAAAGTAATCTCTATAATGCTGGTTTCCTTTATCGAGGTGATGGTCAGCTGCTGCTGAAAGAGGGTAAGGGCATGGGAAAGGAGATCTTCCTCACCTTGCGTTTTCTGCTCAAGATTAGGGAAAAGCTGGGTTATCCCTATGGTTGTCATGGTCTGTTCCGCCAGCACATTGCCTTGAAGTATTTCAACAGCGGTTTGTAAGGTTATGCCTTTGTGTGTCGGGGCATTCGGAGGGGTGGTACTTGGCATAGTTTGATCGGCTTGGTCGGCTTGTTGCTTTATGCTTCCTCTGTTTTTTATTTCCGGTATATTGATACGCGCTTCTGCTTGAAACACAGGAGAACGAAGCAAGGCAATGGCTGCAACAGTGAAGGCTACCAGGAAAAAGACAAGAGTCATCCCAAGAGCATATTTTTTGAGAGAGGTGAAAAAAATAGGCATTATATTGTATTCCAAAATGATATGGGAAAATAATTGGGCAACCAGCAAATCTGCTTCTGGAGCGGAGATAAGCTGAGTGTCCCGCAACATAGTTATATGTATACAGCGTTTAAGTAATAAGGCATAAACCTTACTTTATGCAACAGATTTTTGTGGGCGCAGTCTTCCAGATCGTTATTTTCTTGACCTTCCCTTCACAAAGAGGTAGTAATATTTTTTATACTTTTTTTGAGAAATAATATTTTTTAAACCGAATGCCTCCTCATACTACTAAGATCTCTCTCCGATTTATTTGTGTCGTCCTTTCTCTTGTCGGAGCTGTCGCACTACTGAAGTTTTCTCCGTATTGCTCCTCCGTACCGGAAAAAGCCGCTGTTCTTGCTCTGCTGACCCTTGTTTTCTGGGCAACAGCATTGATCCCGGAACACCTTACAGCCCTGCTTTTCTTTCTGCTGGCCATGGTCTTTTCTCTTGCCGGTCCAGAAGTTATTTTTGCAGGCTTTGGCTCAGCAGCGATTTGGCTTATTTTCGGCGGCTTGGTCATCGGTATAGCCATCTCATCAACCGGGTTAGGGGCTAGAATTGCACGCTTTGCAGCGATCTGGCTGTACGGCAGTTATCTCAAGATTATCAGCGGCCTTGTTGCCGCAGGCCTGTTGTTCAGTTTTCTGATGCCCTCTGCTATGGGCCGGGTGGTTCTGCTTACGCCTATTGCTCTGTCCCTTGCTGATCATTTCGGCTTTAAGGAAGGCTCCAAGGGCCGAACCGGTGTACTATTGGCCATTATTTTGGGGACCTATATTCCCGCCTTTGGTATCCTACCAGCCAATGTGCCTAATATGGTTCTCGTCGGTATGGCGGAAACCCAGTATCATCTTTCGATTCTCTACGGAACCTATCTCTTACTCCATTTTCCCCTGCTGAGTTTTGTCAAAGCATTGCTGATTATTGCCCTTATTCTCTTCTTTTTTCCCGACCGACCAGCGGTGGTGCCGGAGGAGAAAAAACAGGCCGCAGTAAAATTTTCTCGGAACGAGTTAATTCTGTCTCTTGTCTTGGCAGGAATGCTCGGGCTCTGGATCACGGATTTCCTCCATCATGTCTCTCCGGCCTGGGTTGCGCTGGGAGGTGCTCTCATTCTCCTGATGCCTGGGGTGGAGATTGTCGGCAAGAAGGCGTTTAACCAAAAGATCAACTGGGGAGCCATGATTTTTGTTGCTGGTATCTTGGGTGTCGGCTGTATGATCAACCACACCGGTTTAGGTCGTATTATTGCAACCGGAATAACAGATTTGCTGCCCTTGGGGGAACACCAGAATTTTATTAATTATATGTCAATCAGTCTTGCTTCAGCAGTAACGGGTATGCTGACCACCCTTCCGGCGGTTCCCGCAGTCCTGACCCCGCTTTCTGACAGCTTAGCCCAGGTAACAGGATTGCCGATTCAGACATTGCTTATGATGCAGGTCGTGGGTTTCTCCACCATCATGCTTCCTTATCAGGCTCCACCCATTGTTGTGGGCATGCAGCTCTCAGGAGAGAAACTCATGGATGCGGCAAAAATATGTTTGTCATTGGCCCTGATAACTGGTTTTATCCTTCTGCCACTGAATTTTTTCTGGTGGAAACTGCTGGACTGGTTGTAGTGAATATGATATTTTTCTAATATCATGATTATATTATATCTGTTGTGGATCATATGGAAAA
>JBATKL010000669.1:0-1584 GCA_049669385.1 Candidatus Electrothrix sp.
TACAGCGAAGCATTGCAAAAAGACCTTCTGGAGCTGCCCACCGGGATTCAGGCAAGATACATCCATCTTACCGAAAGAATGGAAACGAAATGCTGACACATGAAGAACTAAAAAAGAAAATGTTGAACAACCCCGATGTAAAGGCGAAATACGATGCCCTTGAAAAAGAATTCACCCTTTTTGATGAGTTGCTAAACGCCAGAATGCAGGCAGGACTCACCCAAGCAGAGGTAGCCGATCGTATGGGGACCAAAACACCGGCAATTGCCAGGCTGGAGGCCGGAGGTGGAAACAAACGACATTCTCCCTCAATATCCACGCTCCGTAAATACGCCGAAGCAGTTGGCTGTCACTTGGAAATCAGACTGGTACGGAGTTAAGCCCCGGCCAAAGCCGGACTCGAATCTATTCATCATGAGCACAACTCAATACATAGCGATCCAACTACACGAAATCAAATCAAAAAAAATACTGAAAATGGGTTAATGCAATGAGTGACGAGAGCATTGTCGAGGCTATAAAAACTGATCCGGACACCAGACTCATTGATGCGGATAACTTTAAAAAGATGCGACGCAAGGGGCTTCAAAAAGCTCCGTTAAAAGAGCATGTCACTTCCACCCCGTCCCTTGATAACCACATTATTATTCCGGCGAATCAATCCCAAGATGATTGGTTTGATGCACCGGGGGTCTCCGACGATTTCATGGAAGAGAGGGAGCAGCCGGACGACCAAATTCGGGAGACTTTGTAATCTTGAAGTGTTGAAAATAGGGCCGTATTGCAGAGCTGCCGAGAACGCCTTCCCCAAAACATCCTGACGTAACAGCATGTATTGCATCTTTGGGTATCCGGTTGTATCGTAAAAAACGAAGCGCAACATACATCATAACAGAGTGTGCCGAAATGAAATTAGACAAGAAAGCGTTACAGGGCATCAAGGAGTACCTCATCGGCCAACCGGTAAAGAAAGCATACCTCTTCGGCTCCCATGCACGGGGAACTGCCAATGCTGACAGCGATGTTGATATTCTTGTTGAATTGGATCACGCAAAGCCCATCGGGCTGCATTTCATCCGAATGAAGCTTGAACTGGAAAGCCTTTTGCAGGTCAAGGTTGATCTGCTTTCCGAGAAAGGCATGTCAAAATATATACGTCCGTATATTGAGCACGATAAAAAATTGATCTACAAAAAAAATGCTTGATGACAAAGCGCGATTACAGCATATCTTAGACGCAATCCTTGAGATTGAAGAGTACATGACAACTCACACTGAGGCCGATTTTTTCAGCAACTCGATGTTGTCTTCCGCATGTATCCGCCAGCTAGAGATAATAGGTGAAGCCGCAGGGAGAATTTCTAAAGAACTCAGGACGGCATCACCAACTATCCGGTGGAAGGAAATTATCGGCCTGAGAAATATGCTAATCCATGAATACTTCGGCGTTGACCTGGATATCGTTTGGGAAATCATACAAACAGATCTTTCTGGTTTTAACAATGAAGTCAAAATATTACTGGATAGCTTAAACTAAGCCGAATGAGAACCCCCTCCTCCTGTAGTTGCCGCTGAACACAATAC
>JBATKL010000670.1:0-1768 GCA_049669385.1 Candidatus Electrothrix sp.
CGCTTGATAAAGAGCAGGTAGGTCAGCTGCTCAATAACCGTGAGCGGGTTGGATATGCCGCCGGACCACATGGTGTCCCAGATGCTGTCCACCTTGGATTTGAGTTCTCCGGTGATCATTATGTTTAGTCTTTCCTTGTAAGGAGATTTTCGGTAGGGGCACGGCGTGCCGTGTCCTATGCCCTGGTAAATATTTTACCGTAATTCGCAGGCAGAAAAACTTCGTATTCACCGGTCTGCTCAATCACGAGAACCTCCTCGCTGTCACGAACCAACTGCTCTTGCCAATGTCCAGCATAAAAGGGAACCGTTATGCTGGCATCATGCTCACTGAAGTTGATCAGCACCAGTACCGGTGAATTATCTGAAGAATCCGGCGTGCGGAGAAAGGCAACCAACCCTTTTTCCAGCTTGGAATGCTCATGATAATAATAGGATTGGCGACTGCGGAGCGCCTGAAAGCGATGGCGCAGTTGTCCCAGTCTTCTGTAGAGATTAACCAGGGTGCGCCCGTTTTTTTCGTAGAAGAAATTCCAGTGCAGAGGACGGGCTGCCAATACCCGGGAACCGCCATCGTCATGTTTACCATATATTTCACCGAATTCCTGTCCCTGCCAGAGTAAAGGAACGCCTTCCGCTGTCATTAAGGCTATGGCAAAGGGCTGGAGACGATACCAATTTCTTTTGTCGCGGTTAAACAGATCAAAGCCAGCCTGATATGGCGAGTGCTCCCCGCTGATCAGGTACATTAACCGGCTCTTGTCATGGCACTCCAGGAATTGGAGGGGGACGACGGGAAACTTTTCTCCGCTCTGTTCGTTGTGGTACTCACTGGGCCAGGGATTGGCAAAATCCATCAACAGCATCTCATGGACAAAGTCTTCCGGTACTGAGCCGTAATTTTTCACCATGTGCTGCGCTTTGAGCATAGGCTGCCATCGTTTACTTGCTGTGGTGTAGGTTTGTTGGAGGATTTTTTTCGGCATGTCCAGGTACTCGGCAGCCTGAATAATACGACTGTATTCAGCCCCCTGAAAGCGAGGAATGCCCTTGCTGTACTGATAGGTTTCGTAGACAAGGCGGGCATAGCCTTTGCCTGCCGGTCCATCGTAGATGCCCGGTACATAATCATAGCGAAAGCCGTCAAAATGCAACTCATCAAGAAAATACCTATTCACAGCCATGAAATAATCATAGGTGAATTCTTGATTAAAATCCGTGCCCACTCCAAACATATCACCGGCAAAGGGGCCGATCATGGGGTTGTCCTCGCCTGCTTCCCAATACACCTTGCGATAACAAAATTCTTCATGCATATGAGCGTACACCGCATCATGAATCACAGCTATGCCCCGCTCATGACAGGCATTGATTAGCTTCTTAAGTTGCTCTTTGCCGCCATAGCGTTCCTCTATTGCAAAGAAACTCATGGGCATATAGCCCCAGCGGTACGGCTCCGGTATATTGGTCACCGGCATAAGCTCGATGCAGTTCACGCCGAGAGATTCAAGGTAGGTAAGCCGTTCAAGCACCCCTTCAAAATTATCAGCAAAATCATCGACCATCATTTCATAAACAATCAGATCCTGAATGTCAGGTACCCTGAAGTTGCTGTCTGTCCAGTTAAAATCTTCCTGTTGGGGGAAGTCAAAAGCAGAATTCGTCCCGATGCCGCTCAACACAGCATAAGGATCTGAAAAGGCTAGAACCACGACTTGATCATGCTGAAGCAGGCGGTAACGGTAGAGATACCTGCCGCGCTTACCGAG
>JBATKL010000671.1:0-2361 GCA_049669385.1 Candidatus Electrothrix sp.
AGGACTCGGGCAGGATGAAAAGGAATCTCCACTGGCTCAATGTACCAGGGTTTCCAGCTAGAAATCTGCTCTAAGTCTTTTCCCGTCACCGTTGTTCTGCTCATGTTTCGGAGGATATTCTCCACCAAAACCCGAATGGAAAAAGGCAGACGAGCCACATTCACGCCTCTGTTGGTCAATAGCTTGATATTATAAAAGCTGTATGTTTTGCCGTTGACCTTGATTTCCTGCAAGAATTCCTGGTTGCTCATATTGATCTCCATATTGATTTTCCTTGCCTGATTGAGTTGATGTGGAGGAAGGGAAGCATAAACGGTATATTTCCATCCTTGAAAAAAAAGCGGAACTTCTTGCCGAATCAATTCGTGGAAATTGGGGAAGAGGAAATGTTGTTCTGGGTGCTTGGTATGGCTTTTTGGAAAGACGATTCACGGTTGAAAAAAGGTCGCGGACCCAAAAACTTTGCAGTACTGATGCTCCATCACGCTTAACATTCTTACTACCTGTAAATTCTAAACATGCTGAATGAAAAAGTAAACAGGAATCTATTTTTTAGGATCTTTTTGGCAAGGCTGACTGACAGCCAACACGCTGTCAAAAAAAAAGACCCCTCCCTAAACCGGGAAGGGCCTTTTGTACTGAAGGCTAATTCGTTGTAACTGAATCGGCTCTAAAGGAACCCCCGGCTCATATTCCCGGCCTGGATAATCCTTTCAATCCGCGCCCGGAATTACTGCCCATGCACTTGTCTGGCGTAATCGGTGAAGTCAATGGGTACGTTGGGATTTCCTTTATTATACCCCTTGCCCCGAATATCGTTTCTTGCGGTTATGGTTCTCACGAAATTACCCGAATTGTCATGCACCTGAATAACGCTTGAATAGTCAGAGTTCGCGATACCCTCATGTGCATTCAGCGACATGACTAAGGTGGCATTTTGGATAGTTGCAGAGGCCGGAATAGCACTCAGGTCGGCACGGAAATAACCAGACCCCCGTGTTTTTTTAATCAGCAGCGAACCTGATTGTGAACTGGTAAATGTGCCGCCGCTGTGCTGAACGACAAGCTTTGCCGAGTCAAACCATACTCCGCAGCTGCCGCAGGACATGACGGTCTGGGAAAAAACCAGGCTGAATTCACCTGTGCCTGCCGCCGCCGAGGCCTGAGCTTCTTGGGGTGCCTCGGCTATGGCGGGTGCAACAGCTGTTTCCTGAACTTCTTGGGGAGCTGCCTCAGATGTGGTTGCTGCAACAACCGCGTCTAGGGCTTCTTCGATCACCCCGGATGTGGTTGCATGGGCGGGAAGGGAACCAAATTCCATGATCGGCGTTGTCCATTTTTCAGGCAGCATGCTGCATCCGGCCAGAGCGGCACTTCCAATGGCAAGTTTTCGTAGTACCGTTCTTCTACTTATATTCCGCTCTTGGTCAACGGATTGCAGACAGCGGGCAGTTTCATCATTGATAGAGGATTTCGTTTCGTTAGTGGGCATCGTTAATCTCTTTTTTATTTCTGTTGTTCAATGGGAGAATAAATTTTCACGAAAATATAATATGTCCTGGATTCAAGAGGCACAATTTACTCCGATACTTTTGAAGTCATTGATGTTCCTTGTGCAGACATAGAACTCTCGAACAAAAAACATTATAACACAATACCACATACATCGTGGTACAACAACCCCACTCTTGTCAGCGAGCCTCTCGCTCGCAGTTGAAAGCGTTAACTTCTAGCAGGCACAGGCAAAAAAAATCCCCTCCCGATGACTCGGGAGGGGATTTTCTGTTCAGTCGCTTTTGTAGATTGCTTTCCAATAAAAGAGCAGGCCTACTTCAGGCGAACTGTTTAGTCCTCAAGCGCCTTAAACCGGCTCTGGAGGAACTTCCAGCCTTTCTCAACATCCTTCTGCGAAGCTTCCATCAGCTCATCGCAATGCTCAGGATTGGCCATCTTGAGCATCCGGTAACGGTTCTCGTTCAGAGCGTAGTCCGCAAACTTTATGGTCGGCTCTTTGGAGTCGATGGTCAGCGGATTCTTACCCTCATCTTCCAATACCGGGTTGTAGCGATACAGGGGCCAGTGACCGCAGGCAACAGCCAGCTTCTGCTGGTCAAGTCCCTTAGCCAGATTCAGGCCGTGGTTGATGCAGTGTGAGTAGGCGATGATGAGGGACGGTCCGTCATAGGCTTCAGCCTCGTTGATCGCCTTGACCAGCTGCTGCGGATTGGCACCCAAGGAAACCTTGGCCACGTAGACATTGCCGTAGGTGGAAAAGATCATACCCATATCTTTCTTGGGCATTTTCTTTCCGCCAGCTGCGAACTGCGCCACTGCGGCACGCGGGGTAGATTTGGACATCTG
>JBATKL010000672.1:0-2014 GCA_049669385.1 Candidatus Electrothrix sp.
GCCAGGCCCGGTATAGGACCGAGTTCTATATCAGAATGCTCGGCCAAAAGTGATTCCCAATCAATCCCGCGTTTCCTGAGTTCAGCCTGTTCCTTTAACAGCCAATTTATCATCTGCTGAGGATCAGAGCACTTTAGCTGCTCTCCGTTCATAGAGAGAACAACCCACGGAAGATCATAAAGTTGCTGATTATAGCTGGCTGCCTGTAAACAATACTGCCTGCCGGAACCTATTTCCCCCTGCAACACTAAAGGTAACCCAGCCGGGTCAATCAACCATTCCCTCAGCTCTTGGTGCAGATGCGGAGGCTGAAAATTCAGCTCGCCGAAATATCGACTCTCATCAACGCGAAGTCCTCCTTGCAGCTCAGCCATGATGCCTTATCACTCCCTGCCCCTCTTGGGCCTTCTCATTTTCCTGTCGGACCTCGTCCACCCGCCGCCAGAGCACCCGCGCCTCTCTGAAGGAAAACACACCGTCTCGATTGACCAGCCAGAGGCGGTTACCCTCGCGCAGCGCCTTTTCCGTTTCTCACGTCCTTTGCCGAGCAACCTCATAAACCCTGTTGCCCTCTCTTTTCCCGATAGCAATCACCAATACAACAACCTCATCGGAAATAACTTCATACACAAGTCTATACCCGGATGACCGCAGCTTGATTTTATAATGATGCTCAAAGTTACGCAGCCGATTTGCAGGAATTTCAGGGCATTCAAGAACTGCTCCCAGCTTTTTCTTTAACTGGTTGCGGACAGACCCGTCAAGTTTTTTCCACTCCTTCGAAGCCGTTGGAAGAAACTTGAGCTTATAGAGCATCGAGAGACACCTCAACTGCTTCACTACGCTCAGCTTCTCTCTCCCGAACAATTCTGCCTAAGTCTTGATCCTCAATCATTTCCAACAGGGCCTCATACGTCTTTGCCGGAACCAAATAGGCGGTCGGCTTATTATGGTTGAGAATAGTTACCGGACTGCCTTCTGCTTTTTCCAGCAATGCACTGGGATTTCTTTTCAATTCAGTAATACTGGCAGAAAATCGTGCTAAAATAGGATCCATAATACACCCTCCAATTTGACTTATTTTAAGAACGCTATACAGAGCCTATTATAGGCCAAATTACGCCCTATGGACAGGTTGAATCAATCTGTTCTCAAAGAAGACAGGCATACTTCCGACATGATCGGCGAAAGCGGGCGGAACTACTCCTCTTCCTCCCGCACCATCAATCCCCGGAACAGGCGACTACAACCGGCTGATAATCAACCATTTATTCGCAGGAAACCCTTTTGGTAAGGTCGGATTCTTATTTCAGCTCCTTACCCAATTCCGCCTCAATTTCTTCAATCGAGGGCAGACTTGCCTTCAGGTTCTCAGGTAAAGCCTGGGTCAGTTGATATTCAGAAACACCTATGGGCTTATGGATATCACTGAGGGCATATTCAGCAACCAGGGTATCCCTGTTTTTGCACAGGAGTATACCTATGCTTGGTTCATCTGCCGGGGTTTTCAGCTGCTGATCCACAGCCTTGAGGTAGAAATTCATTTTTCCGGCATGCTCCGGTTCAAAGTCACCGGTTTTGAGCTCCACCACCACATAGCAGTGAAGCCGGGTATGATAAAAAAGCAGATCAAGAAAGAAATCCCGCTCTCCCACCTGCAGGGCCACTTGTCGGCCCACATAGGCGAAACCGGCACCAAGCTCCAAAAGAAACTGCGTGATATGCTGCACAAGTCCCAATTCCAAATCCCGCTCATTATACTCCTTGGTCAAGGACAGAAAATCAAAAATATAGGGATCTTTGAGGGTTTGCTGAGCAAGGTCGGACTGAGGCGCGGCAAGGGTTCGGGAAAAATTACTGACCGCCTTGCCCTCCCGTTGCCAGAGACCGCTTTCCAGCTGGTGCAGCAAAACATTGCGGCTCCAGTTATGTTCCAGCGTGTTGCTGACATAATAAACCGCTTCTTCAACAGACGCACATTTACTGACAATGGCGATATTATGGCCCCAGGGTA
>JBATKL010000673.1:0-4730 GCA_049669385.1 Candidatus Electrothrix sp.
CCCTGGATCGAGATGTGGTGGTTCGTTCTATGGCGACCAGGGGCAAGCTCGGCGGGCTCTGTGCTGCTGCCGGGGCAACTATGCGGATTATGGCTGCTTCAGGCTGCCGGGTTGTGCTGGTTGAGACCGTAGGAATCGGGCAGTCTGAGATGGATATTGCTTCCTTGGCTGATATCACGGTCTTGGTCTTGGCTCCAGGTTTTGGTGATGAGATTCAGGCTATGAAGGCCGGGATTCTGGAGGTGGTTGATCTGTTGGTGATCAATAAGGCGGATATGCCCGGTGCGAGTAAATTACGCTTTGATTTGGGCAGAGAAGCTGCGCAGTCTGACCGTGTTTTAGAAACAGTGGCTGCTGACAACCAGGGCATAGAGGAACTGCTTGATCGCATTTTGGCTTTAGAAGCCGAGTTTCGCACAAGCGAAGAGTTGGTTCAGCGCCGTCATCGCTCCCTGAAGCAAGAGACTTTGGACTGGAGTATTGAGTTGCTTAGGGAGCAGTTATCTCGGTTGATTCAGGAGCAGAGTTGCGTCGGGAAAGATCCCAGGACGGTAGCTGAACAACTGATGAATAAAGTTCTTCTCTGTATCCGGTGTTGAAATATTGAAATATTGAAACACCGGGCTCTCATCGTGCTGTGTCCTGCTGTTCCGCCAGGAAGCTTTCTGTCTGCCCCGTTAGCGGAGAAGAGTCTATATAACAATGTGGTAAAAGTTAGAATCTCTAAGATAATACGTGAAAAATATGAGTAAACAAGACCCGGTCTTGCAGGATTGGCAGGAAAATGAGTTGGCCAAATCCCTGGCTCGTTTTCCAGAGCGTAAGGACGAATTCAGCTGCCACGGCGGTCGGACAGTCGAGCGACTGGCCCTGCCCGAGGAAACGGATCAGGAATACCAGGACAAGCTCGGTTTTCCGGGACGCTATCCCTACACACGCGGGGTGCAGCCGACTATGTATCGAGGCCGTCTCTGGACCATGCGTCAATATGCGGGCTTTTCCTCTGCTGCGGCTTCCAATGAACGCTATCGCTACCTGCTGGATCAGGGGCAAACCGGTCTGTCTGTGGCCTTTGATCTGCCCACTCAGATCGGCTACGACTCCGATGACTCTATGGCCTTGGGTGAGGTCGGCAAGGTCGGGGTTGCCATTGATACCCTGGCGGACATGGAAATCCTCTTTGATCAGATTCCGCTGGATAAAATATCCACCTCCATGACCATCAATTCTCCGGCTATGGTCCTCTTGGCCATGTATATCGTGGTTGCGGAGAAACAGGGCGTCAGTGCTGAGCAGGTCATGGGCACCATCCAGAATGATATCCTCAAGGAATACGTGGCTCGTGGCACCTATATCTTTCCGCCTCGGCCTTCTCTACGTCTGATCACTAATATCTTCCAATGGTGTTCTGCCCATGCGCCGAAGTTTAACACCATCTCCATCTCCGGCTATCATATCCGTGAAGCCGGTTCCACAGCAGCCCAGGAAGTAGCCTTCACCCTGGCCAACGGGCTGACCTATGTGCAGACCGCCCTGGATGCCGGTCTTGAGCTGGATACCTTTGCTCCTCGTTTGGCCTTCTTTTTTAATGCCTCCTCCAATCTGCTGGAAGAGGTGGCCAAGTTTCGGGCCGCCCGCAGGTTGTGGGCCAAGCTCATGAAGGAACGCTTTCAGGCGAAAAAGCCTTCCACCATGATGCTCCGTTTTCATACCCAGACCGCAGGCAGCAGCCTAACCGCTCAGCAGGTGGATAATAATATTGTGCGGGTTACCTTGCAGGCCTTGGCAGCGGTGCTCGGCGGCACCCAATCCCTGCACACCAACTCTCGTGACGAGGCCCTGTCCCTGCCTACCGAGGAGTCTGTGCGTACGGCCCTGCGTACCCAGCAGGTTATTGCCCATGAATCCGGGGTGGCAGACACGGTTGATCCTCTGGCCGGTTCCTGGTATGTGGAGCAGCTCACCGATGCTGTTGAGCAAGAGGCGTTGGATTTGATCAATCGGGTGGATGAGTTCGGCGGGGTGGTGGCCTGTATTGAAAACGGTTTTATCGCTGGTCAAATCGAAGATGCCGCCTATCAGTATCAGCAGGAGGTGGAAGCCAAGGAACGGCTTATTGTCGGGGTCAACGCCTTTCAGACCGAAGAAGAGACCTCTGTGCCCTTGCTGCGGGTTGATCCGGCAGGGGAGGATCAGCAGGTGCAAGCACTGGCGCGGGTTAAGGCTGAGCGTGATCAGGACGAGGTGCGGCGATGCCTTGCGGCTTTGGAGACAGCGGCCCAGTCAGATGGGGCTAATCTGATGGAACCGGTGCTGGATGCCGTGCGGTGTTATTGCTCGCTGGGTGAGATTTGCGATGTGCTGCGGGGGGTGTTTGGGGAGTATCGGGGTCGGGCTTGGTGATTCTCCAGTTCCTTTTCTAATTCAGACGGATCATAGGCGATGAAATCAATTTTCATATATCCGCCTTTTCTACTTTCACCTAAATTTTTGTATTTCCCACAAGAGCATAGTACCTGATGTGAACAGACAGGGCAAGGATATGGCGGAGATAAAAAGGATATCACCAAGGCCAAGAAGCTTGCCGTCCGCTGGGAGGAGGAAAAAGATGGAAAAAACATTCAGTCGTTATGAGACAGCGGATTATTTGGAAACAGAAGAGGATATTCGCCTGTATTTAGAAGCATGTCAGGAAGAAGATGATCCGGCACTTCTCACTGCCGCACTCAGTGATATCGCCCGTGCCCGCAATATGAGCCGACTGGCCGAGGATGCCGGAATGACCCGTGCCGGTCTGTACAAGGCATTATCACCGGACGGTAATCCCAGCTTTGCCACCATTTGCAAGGTGGCAAAGGCTCTGGGGCTGAAGCTGCATATTCAGCCCGCTTCTTCATGATAAACGTTTGTCTGTGGAGAGTGGAGAGGTTGTTTTTCCGGCGGCTCCTGCTTTGGTATCAGCAGTGACGGAGGTCATCTGCATCTTGGGCAAAAGCTACGTCGGTGAGGGAACTGGCTTGGATGCGTCAGGCGTTGCTCTCCTCGCTGTCTTTTATAGCATCAAACAGTTCTTTCAGGTCAGGATTGCCCAGCCATTGTTTTCTTTCTTTTGTGTAATCTCCCCAGCCGGTTTCGGATTGCTGTAAGAATCTGACCATTCCGACTGCTCCGAGTTTCTGAGTAAGGGCTGTTATACCGATCCTTCTCACCTGTTCAAGAGTCATTGCTTGGGTGTTCATCGTTTCACCATATCGTTCTTAACCAGTTTAGTGGATTATCAACTTTCATATCCAACAGGCTTTTGTTTTTCTGAGATTTTCTCACCAATTTGTCGTCTGTTGAAAGAAATACATCTGCACCTGCTTTTTTTGCACAACATAAATGCAACGCGTCATAGGACTTGACACCGAGATGCCTCAGCTTTTCTGCAAGTGCATAAATATCATCATCCAGCGTAATAACATGAGATGCTTTGTCACACAACCGAAGAATCCGGTGTTTTCTGTCGTTATTCGGAATCTGATTGATTTCATACAAAACGACACTGCTGCTGATCCATGTCCAGTCGCCTTTTTCCAGTCGTCTGAAAATACTTAAAATAGCCTCTGCTTCCAAATGGACTCTGTCCTGAGTCTGATCATCAAACGGGCGATTGAGGCAGCATACATCTAAGTAGATTTTCATATTTATATTTGCCGTCGAGGATGAATTTTCTCCATCAAGCTTAGATTTCTCACTGTTGCCTGGGGCTGATTGAGTAAAGCGAAATCAGACAATTTAGGCAATGCGTTGTTTACTTTCGTTACACTCTTCCCCGTTTTATCTCTTTTTCTACAAAAGAATGTTACATTATGTGAGCGAGGAGGGCAAGATGAATGATGGAGAGACAAACAAGGCCCTGAATCATGCTCGACTCAGGGCGTTGCTTGTTCGTGGAGATGGGGAGAGCCGCTGTTACTTGTCTGTATTTTTGCCAAGCTTTTTCAGATACAACTCAATTTCTTCTGGCGAAAGCCCTTTGAGACGATCATCCGGTGAAAATTGCTGCAACACTTCATCGGAAGAAAATTGCCTTAGTACTTCATTCGGTGAAAGCCCCTTGAGACGATCATCCGGTGAAAACCTCTTTAGAACTTCATCGGGTGAAAATCTGTCCAGTACTTCATCCGGCGAAAGCAGCCCCAAATGATTCTTGACGTAATCTTTTTGAAAATCTTTCATTGTATAGGACACGGGGAATCCCTCCAGATTGTAGTTATCGAACAGGGTGTTCAGTACGGTGCTGATCTCCTGTGTTTTGCCTCTGTATTGACGGGCTGCGAACTCAACTTCTCCAGGGATACCACTGAACAGATGCCAAATCGCATTATGTTTTGCATGGGGAATCTCGTTCAGGACAATCAGGCGAATATTATCGCTGCCCCTGTGCATATCGTAAACACCGTCCTGAACCTTTGTCAACTCCGGCTGCTGTGAAAAGAGCTTTTTGGGGTACCGGGCCGTGATGCCGTAGAGCTGAAACTGATCTTCAGGATAAAGATCATTAAAGGATGGGCTGATCTGCTTGCGGTAGTTGACATAATGCCCGGTCAGCTCTTTCAGGGTCCAGTCGTCCAGAGGTTCTCTGATTGACTTGAAGGTCAGCAGATTGTGCTTCTTCATCCCTTCCAGTCCGTCCGGCAGGGGATCAGTAAATTCGCCTTCATCCTGACGTAGAATGATGATGTCCA
>JBATKL010000674.1:0-3665 GCA_049669385.1 Candidatus Electrothrix sp.
GCCCCGATGGCTTCGACCATTCCCCAGGGCATGGAGGCCGAATCCGAGCAGGACTCAAAGAGCCGGTGCAGCATATCCGCTACCGGAGCCGGTTCTCGGGTAGAGAGTCGGGCGGAAACCTGCCCGATCAGCCATGCTGTTTTGTAGCGTTTCACAGGATCCGGCTCATAGAGCAGCCGCTGCATAAAGCGCAGGGTCCGCTTATCGTCAAAACACAGGTTTAATAATTCCTCAATATCATTGGCTTCAACCAGCTTTTTGACGATCATTTTGGAGGACCGCTTCTTTTGCCGCTTGGGATCACGGGCTGGCTCTACCTCGGGAATCACAAAACCGGCAGGACCTTTTTCGCTTTCTGCCAGTGCCGTCTGGGCCTCATGTTCCTTCTTCTTGGCAAAACGATCAGCAATCTCTGCCACGTCTTTGTGCAGGCGGACAAAATAGAGGACTCCGCGCACCCCGCGTCCGTCCAGGTTTCTCTTGGGACAGATCTGGTGGGTGACATCATCATAATCTTCCACCCGACCGGTGAGATAGTCATCTTCCGGGAGCAGTTCCCAGGCCAGATCCCATTCTTCACCGCAGGCATAAACCAGGCATTCCACCATGGCAGAACCGATATTATGGCCAGTGGTATCACAGGCATAAACAGCACCACATTCGCATCGGCCCACCGGAAACTCGGTCATTTTGCGTTGCGGGGCCTCCACAGGACGCCCTACATCCATGCCGCAGAACGGGCACCACGGCTTCGTATTTACTTGTTTTTTTCCTGCCATTATGCTGCCATTTTTTCTTCCAGTCCTTGAATGAAACGCGGATCAACAGTGTAGCCCAGTTCTTTGGCCTTATCCATGTTTCGTTTGGCTTCCTCATAAGCACCGGAGAAATATAGGGCTACAGCCAGATTATTCCGGGCCATACCGTTATCCGGTTCTAGGGTTACGGCCTGACGGGCCGATTCCACAGCCTTCTCATCCTGCTCCAGCATGGTGCAGACGGAAGTCATGTTGAGCCAAGGAGTGAGAAGATTGGGCTCAATCTGGATGGCCCTTTCATAGCATGCCAAGGCTTCTTCGGCTTTCCCCTCATGCTGGCGGATCAGGCCGATATTAACATGGGCCTCTGCCATCTTCGGGGTAATTTTGAGGGCTTTTTCATTCAGCTCCAAGGCCTTAGGGACATCACCTTTATCAAAATAGATAGCACCGAGGTTGATGTAGCTTTCCACGGACTGGTCATCCAGCTCAATGGCTTTTTCCAGCTCACGGACAGCATCATCAACGCGGCCAGCTTGGCGATAGATCAGGCCAAGTTTATGATGAGCAATGATATTCCCTGGATTTTCGACGCATATTTTCTCCAGCTCACCGATAACGGTGTCCAAAGAGACTTTGGTTGGTTCTTGTGACATTATATATTCCTTATAAGATGACAGAATGTTGAAACTGATACCTCTGCTTTAACGTAATGAAAAAACGATTGGCTACATTATAGGCATTAATGTAAATGTGGCAAGCGATAAACGAAGAAACGGAGTCTTGAAGCAGGAGATAGAGGTGAGGAAGATTCTTGCCTTCTCGATCCAAGTCATTTTTTTTATGATAAATTAAAGAGATTGGCACTGGACTCCTCGTCCAGGGCGAAGACTTCTGCGAGATCCTGACGACCAGAATAATCGGGACAATGGAGAGGAGCATTCTTAACGCAGCGCAAAGCGCACAGGAACCTTCACCGACATTGACTGCGCCTTGCCTCCAACTGTCCCTGGAGAAAATTGCCACGTCCGTACAGCCTTCAGAGCTGCCTTATCAAGAATGGTATGGCCGCTACTGGTAAAGAGTCGTAAGTCTTCCACCCTGCCGTTTATACCAATGTGGGCCTCAATGGTGACAACCCCTTCGAGTCCGCGTCGCTTGGCCATGCGGGGATATTCCGGCGGTGGATTGTTCGTATAAAGCGGAGTCGCTTCCCGGACAAGAGGGGTACCCATCGGCTGTGTTGTTTGTGTCGTTGTTCGCGTCGTTGTTCTGACCGGGATGGATGAAATCACCTGCCTTGTGATTGGAGGAGTACGGCGAATGGTTTGTTGGCGAAGAGGTTGTTGGTGAAGAGGTTGTTGGTGAAGAGGTTGGGTGTTTCGCCTGATCGGCTGCTGATAGGTTTGCCGATATGTTGTCATCCTGCGCACAACTGGCTGTTGCCGGGAGAGTACAGGTTGAGTCCGCCGTATTGGTTGTGAAGTCAGGGTACTCTGCACCGGTGTTCGGGTTCGGGTAATGTTTGGTTCAGATTTCTTTGCCGGTTGAACAGCCAAGGGCTTTATCGATTGCCTGATAACAGGGGCAAGTTTTGGCAGCGGCAGAAGAACAGCGAAAATCTTTTTTTCGGGTTTTAGCAATATCGGGCGAATTGGTTGATGCTGCACCTTCCTGATCTTGGGCAGGGCCGGTGCCTTCTGAACGATTTTTTTTAGCGGCGGAGGAGGCGGAGGGAGCCGCTTCAGGCTGACCGAAATTTTTTGGGGCAGGGGAGCGGGCAGCAAAGTTTGCGGCTGTTGCATCCGCCAGTAAAGCAATGCGCCGTGCAAAGCCAAGGTCAGGACGGTTGCGGGCAACATTCGCTGCATGACTTCGTTCATGGCGTTGTAGTCTCCGCCTCGGCCTGAAGAGATATATTGGTGAGACCAGCCTGCCTGACCCGATCCAGTACCTGAAAAAGTCCCTGATAGGGAACTGATTTATCGGCAAAGATCTGTACATCAGGGTTCTTATCCTTACTCGCCGTTTTTTTTCGTTCAAGAAGTTGTTTCAGCTGCGGGAGATCCACCGGCTCCTCATCAACAAAGAACTTCAGATCCCCGTTTGTACCGTCCTTACCGCCTTTGGCCTGGATGGTAATGCTGATTGCCTCTGCGGTTTCCAGGCCTGCGGTGCTGGATTTCGGCAGATCTACTTGCTGTCCGTGATGCACGGCCATGGACAGCATGGCATAGATGAAAAAGACAAGCAGCAGGAAAACAATATCAATCAGGGGTAACATTTCGATACGGGGCGGTGTTGTACTGCGGTTGCTCAGTTTCATTTCCTTCTTTCCGCCTCCGTTTTTCGATAGCCCACCTCTAGGCGGGTTGCATATTTTTCCATAAGATGAGCAGCGTTATCAATTCGGCTTTTGAAATAGTTATAGGGAAAAACCGTAAAAATAGAGATCGTCAGCCCGGCAGCCGTGGTAATCAGGGCCTGAGCAATACCGCCGGTAACCAGTTTGGGATCAGCCATGCCGCTGCTACCGAGCATCTTGAACGAGGAGATAATCCCGATCACCGTACCTAGAATACCGAGGAGTGGAGCCACCGTAATCATGGTATCCAGCACGAGCATGAATTGTGACATTTTTTTGAGCAGATGCCGGGCCTCCCCCTCCATTGCTTTACTCATGTCATAGTCCCTGTGGAGGATGCCTATCTTGAGGACCTGCACCACAGCATCATCGCTCCCCTTTGTTTTTTCTTCGATTTTCGCCCAATCCATGGCTTCGGCAATGGTCAGCATTTCATCGCGCAGGAGCCGGTTGCGTTGACGGGCCATACCGAACCAGAACAGGGAGCGTTCAAGGATTATTGTCAATACGATGATTGAGCAGGCGATCAGCGGCCACATGAC
>JBATKL010000675.1:0-1789 GCA_049669385.1 Candidatus Electrothrix sp.
GGCAGAACAGGAAGATATTATTCAACATATCGAAACAGAAACGGAAAAAATAGAAAAATCTATAACCCTCCAACAGCAACAAATAACCAAACTCAAAGAATACAAATCCATCCTCATCGACCACGCCGTAACCGGCAAAATCAAGGTGGCTTAGATGGTCAGCAAAACCAACGAACAGGCCCTGGAAGCCACCATAGAAAAAGCCCTCACTGGCACCTGCCGAGAAGAGCAGGCCGACAGTGCTCTCTCCCCCTCCCAAGTAGCCGAATCAGCAGCCCCTTATCGCACAGGTCAAAATGTTCATCAAGGCTTTCACCAAGGAGCCTCCAAGGACTTCAACCCAAAATACGCCCTGGATGAACCCCGCTTCTGGAGCTTCCTCGAAACCACCCAACCCCACGAGCTGGCCAAGCTCCAACGCGCAGGCGATTGGCAGGTAAAAATCCTGACCCGCCTGGATCGCATGATCAAGAAATACGGGGTGCTCCACCTCCTGCGCAAGGGCCTGGAAGTGGACGATGCCGCCTTCACCCTCTTCTACCAACTGGCCAGCAGCACAGTCGTGCAGGAAAAATTCAACAGCAACCAGTTCAGTGTGATCCGCCAAGTCCATTATAACCAGGATAAACCCGCTGAAGCCATCGACATGGCTATCTTTTGCAACGGCCTGCCCCTGGCAACCCTGGAGCTGAAAAACCACTGGACCGGTCAAAGCGCAGCGGTCAACGGGATTAGGCAGTACACAAACGAGCGGGATTGCCGCCAACCCCTGCTCAGCTTTGGCCGCTGTCTGGTCCATTTCACCCTGGATACCGATGAAGTCTATATGTGTACCCGCTTGGCAGGCGATGACTCCTTTTTTCTCCCCTTTAATAAGGGGAATAACTGGGGCAAGGGCAATCCCATCAATCCCCACGGTCATAAGACCGCCTACCTCTGGCAGGAGATCTTCAGCCGTTCCAGCCTTGCCAATATCATCCAGCATTTTGTCCTCCTGAGCGGCAAGCCCAAAGATCCCCTGAGCAAGAAGACCCTCTTTTTTCCCCGCTATCATCAGTTGGATGTGGTGCGCCAGCTCCTGGATCATGCCAGCAACAACGGGGTGGGCCATTCCTACCTGATTCAGCATTCTGCCGGTTCAGGCAAATCCCATTCCATCACCTGGTGCGCCTATCAGCTGATAGCAACATATCTGGCTGATAAAGCGGCTGAGAATGTAGTCGGAGACAGAGATCGCCCCCTCTTTGATTCGGTCATTGTGGTCACGGACAGAAGGCTGCTGGATAAACAGCTGGGAGAGAATATCGCTGCCTTTTCCGAGGTGAAGAATATTGTTGCTCGGGTGGGATCGGGCAAGGAACTCAAGGCCAGCCTGGAACAGGGCAAGCGGATCATCGTTACCACCTTGCAGAAATTTCCCGTGATCGTGGAGAGCATTGCTGATCTGAGCCAGAAACGCTTTGCTGTGCTCATTGATGAGGCCCATAGTTCCCAAAGCGGCAGCGGGGCCGATAAGATGAATCAGGCTATGGGTACGGAGAGTATGGAGGGTATCGAGGGCATGGGAGAAAGCGAGGAAGCCGAGGAGGATGCTCAGGATATCATCCTCAAGGCCATGCAAGCCCGCAAGATGAAGGGCAATGCCTCCTATTTTGCCTTTACCGCCACCCCTAAAAACAGCACCCTGGAAAAATTCGGCAGTAAGCAGAGCGATGGCAGCTTTGAACCCTTTCATCTCTATTCAATGAAACAGGCCATTGAGGAGGGCTTTATCCTTGATGTGTTGGCC
>JBATKL010000676.1:0-4239 GCA_049669385.1 Candidatus Electrothrix sp.
ATCTCTTGCAGGCCTTGAAAAAGGAGAAGGAATCCTTTGCAGAGCTTGGCATTGATTTGGAAGAAAAGGCCTTTTATGACATCCTCAAGGGGCTGGCCCGAAAATACGAGTTTTCCTATCCGGAAGATAAGCTCCTTACCCTGGCCAAGGTCGTGAAAGAGGTTGTTGACGATAAGGCTCAATATACGGATTGGAATCAGCGCGAGGATATCCGAGCCGGGCTCAAGGTTGAGCTGATTCTCCTGCTGGCCAAGCATGGCTATCCGCCGGTGGACCGGGACGAGGTCTATCAGGAAATTTTTGAGCAGGCTGAGAATTTCAAGAAGTATCAGTTGGCAGAATAGGGGGAGGGTCTCACTCCGCTCATCCCCGTTCATCCCCGTTCATTCATCGCGTACCCCCTCTTGCCCCTTTCTTGCATCCAAAATAATAGCCAAAAACTTCGCAACACGATTGCTGGTTACGGCAAGGAAGAGCAAGGGGTTGAACAGGATGAATGCTACAATCCCTGCTTGTCGGATTGCCGGTAATATTATCCTGGACAAAATTGATATTTATGATAAAGGAACTGGATGAGGTGGTGGAATAATTACCGAACGCTTCGGGTAATCCAGGTGATCCGACTCACCCAGCCAGAAATATGACAAAAAAATATTCCGTTCTCTTTGTCTGTATTCATAATTCAGCCCGCAGCCAGATGGCGGAAGCCTTTTTGCGCGAAATGGGCGGTGAGTGTTTTTCCGTCGAGAGCGCAGGGTTGGAAGCTGGATCCCTTAACCCCTTGGTCGTTGAGGTCATGCGGGAACGAGGTATTGATATCAGTCAGCAGAAAACGGCTTTGGTTGACGATCTCATCCGTCAGGGCAGGCAATTTGATTATGTCATTACGGTTTGTGATGCATCATCCGGTCAGAAATGCCCGATCTTTTCCGGTACGACAGAGCGGTTGCACTGGAGCTTTGATGATCCGGCAGCTCTGTCAGGTTGCGATGAAGAGAAAAAAGAGAAAATTCGGCGGATCAGAGAACAAATCCGACAAAAAATTTCTTTTTTTCTTCAAGAACAAAAAAAATCATGTATAAAATATAATATGTCTCGATAACATATTCATAGAGAAAAGAGTCTGCAAGATGCTCTTAGCGCACTCAGAAAAAAGGAGGGAGAATATGAAGAAAGTATATACAACTGGTGCGATCGCCATGACGGTCGGCACCATGTTACTCGGGGGCGCGGTATCGGCCTCAGCTCTTGAAATCAAATCCGGCAATGATAACGTTCAACTCAATCTTTACGGTCACATCAACCGCGCTGTCATGTCTGTTGATGACGGCAACGAAGACAAGATCTTCCATGTTGATAACAGCCACTCTGAGAGTCGAGTCGGCCTGAAAGGAAAGGTGACGGCCTCTGAGGCTCTGACCATCGGGGGGAGTGTTGAGGTCCAATGGCAGGCCAATCCCTCGAACAAGGTATCAATGGATGAGGAAAGCATTTCCAGTGAGCTCAAAGAGCGAAAAATGGAGGTCTACTTTGACGTTGACAAGATCGGTAAGCTTTCCGTAGGTCGCGGTGATATGGCCTCTGACGGCAGCTCCGAGATGGATCTGTCCGGGACAGATTTAGCCGGTAATGCCGGTGTGGCTGATGCAGGTGGCGCTTTTTCCTTTTACAATAACGTCCCTGCCGTGGTTACTGAGGGTGAGGATGCGAAGAGTATAGCGGTAAAGGATGTCTTTGACCAGATGGACGGCCTGGGCAAGAAAAACCGCGTGCGCTATGACACTCCGAGCTTAGGAGGTTTTTCCCTTGGTGTCTCTTCCGGCGAAAAAGAGGCGGCTGATGGAGCCCTGACATACTCTGGAAAGTTTGCTGATGGCACTCAGCTGAAAGCTGCTGTGGCCTACTCCGATCCCGGCAAGGATTACACCCAGATTAACGGCTCTGCCTCTGTCCTGTTCGGATTCGGCCTCAACTTGACGGTGGCTGGTGGTACCCGTGACCTGGATAAGATGCCTGCCAATGGTGATGATCCGACCTTTATGTACGGCAAGATTGGTTATAAAGCCAAGCTCTTTTCTGCTGGCTCTACAGCCTGTTCCTTTGATTACGGTGTATTCTCTCATATCGAGAATCAGGACATCGAAGAAGAAGGCACGGCCTATGGTGTTCAGGTTGTTCAGAAACTGTCTGATTACAACACCGAGCTATATGCGGCCTACCGTAATATTGAACTGGAAGACAATACCGGCGCTGATTACGAGCCGATTACCCTTGCTCTGGCTGGTGTTCGCTTGAAATTCTAGTTGATAGCGGTTTTAGCCATCAGCTCTCTTCTTGTATTCTCTGAGAGAAAGGGGCGTTCTTCACGAACGCCCCTTTTTATTCGCTTTCTCTGTTCTATCCTATCTCAGACCTCAATCCTTTGAAGTCGTTGAAGTTTCTGAAGGCTTTTCTTGAACACCCTCGGACGAATCTTCCCCGTACAATTCCAGGATATGTCCCATTTTATCGCGTTTACAGCGGAGATAATCCCGGCTTTCGCATTCGCAGAGCACCTCGATGGGCAGGCGAGCCACGGCCTCTAAGCCATATCCTTCCAGCCCGATAATTTTTTTAGGATTATTGGTCAACAGACGCATCTTGCGAACCCCGAGATCACGAAGCATCTGCGCTCCGATGCCGTAGTCGCGCAGATCAGGTTTAAAACCGAGATGCTCGTTGGCCTCCACGGTATCCAAGCCTCCGTCTTGCAGATTATACGCCTTGAGCTTATTAATCAGGCCGATACCGCGTCCCTCCTGACGCATATACAGGATAACGCCGCTTCCTTCCTGGTCCACCATCTTCATGGCTGCCTGCAACTGGGCTCCGCAATCACAGCGGGCAGAACCAAAGACATCTCCGGTCAGGCACTCGGAATGGACACGCACCATTATCGATTCATTGGGGTCAATCTCCCCTTTCACGAGGGCAACATGCTCAAAGGCATCAACATCATTGGTGTAGGCGATTACCCTGAATTCTCCGGCAAGGGTGGGCAGGCGCGTTTCCACAGCACGATGCACCAGTATGTCCTGCCGGAGACGGTAAGCAACCAGATCCGCCACAGTAGCGATTTTCAGATCATGCTCTTTTGCGAATATTTCCAGATCCGGCATGCGGGCCATGGTGCCGTCGTCTTTCATGATTTCGCAGATGATCCCGGCTGTCCGCATTCCGGCAAGACGGGCCAGATCAACAGAGCCCTCTGTCTGGCCAGTGCGCACCAATACTCCGCCTTCCCGGGCGCGGAGAGGAAAAATATGGCCGGGGCTGATGATATCACGAGGGGTCGCATCCGGGGCAACTGCGGCCTCAATGGTCCTGGCCCGATCAGCAGCCGAGATACCTGTGGTCACACCGGTACGAGCCTCGATGCTGATGGTAAATCCGGTTCCGTAGGGTGACTGATTATCCTGCACCATCATGGGCAGGCCCAACTGGTCAATAATATCTGGGCTCATGGTCAGGCAGATCAGGCCACGACCGTGAGTTGCCATAAAATTAATGGCCTCTGGGGTCACTGCCTCAGCAGCCATGCAGAGGTCACCCTCATTTTCCCGGTCTTCATCATCCACCAGGATGACTATTTTACCGGCCTTGATATCTTCAACAACGTCTTCTATAGGACTGACAGCCATGATGCTCACTCAATGTTTTGGACACCCGGTCGCAGGCAACCGAGTGATGCGTTTATTTCAATTATCTTAAAAATCCGTGCTCTGCCAGGAAAGCCGGATTAATTTTACTTTCGCTTGCCCCGGAAGGTTGTGCCCCGAGCAATTTTTCAACATATTTCCCGATAATATCCACTTCCAGATTAACCCGACTTCCTTGCCGGAGATGACCCAAAGTGGTGATCGCCAGGGTATGGGGAATTATCGACACAGAAAAACGATTGCCAGAGCAGGAGTTCACTGTCAGGCTCACTCCGTCAATGGTGATCGACCCTTTCTCGATAATGTATTTGGTCAATCCTGCATCAAGGGAAAAGGTAAACAGGGTAAAATCACCTGCTGCTTTACGCTCCTCAACCCGTCCCAGGGTATCTACATGACCGCTGACAAGATGGCCACCCAACCGATCAGCCAGCCGCAGGGCTCGCTCCATATTGACCTTGGAACCGACCTCCAATTGTCCCAGACTTGTTCGGGTCAGGCTCTCCGGGGAGACGTCCGCCAAAAAACGACGGCCTTTGAT
>JBATKL010000677.1:0-2025 GCA_049669385.1 Candidatus Electrothrix sp.
GCCCTTCCCTTTCCTTGTCGCGGCATATTCCCGGTAAACCTGCTTGCGCAATCGGAAGGGAAAGCATACCATACAGCAAAGAAAATGCTCTTTGCAGGAAAAACCCTACAGCGAGGAAAGTGCTATGCAGGCCCTGGAAATGCAGGCAGAGGTAACAAAAAATCGTGAGATATGCCTAAAGCTTCCCCATGACATACAGCACGGCACAGTCAAGGTTATTGTGCTTTATGAAAAAGCGAAACCGCATGAGCGGACTCCGGCCCGACGGCAGTTCGGGCAGTTCAAAGGACGAATAAAGATCAGCGAGGATTTTGATGATGCCCTGCCCGATACATTCTGGTCAGGGGAAGACGCATGAAACTGCTTCTTGATACCCATATTTTCCTCTGGCTTAACTCGGAACCCGAGAAAATCCCTTCAGCTGCTTACGATGTTAATAGGGGACAGAACCCTATTATTCAATATCCGTTCCTTATTTTTGCACAAAGATGGTTAGAAAAAAAGTAGACGCTTTTGCGTCACCAAGAACAATCTCTCTAACTCCGCTCCAAAACCTCCACACATTCAACCGAGAGATACTGAAAATGCTTATCCAGCGTAAGCACAGCCATGTTGTTCCGCTGAGCAACAGAAGCAATCAGGACATCGGTCAACGGAACAGTGCAACCTTTCTTCCGTAAAGCCTGCAAGGTGTTGCCCGTAGCCAGCCAATCGTCACCAGTGATATCCCGAATCGGAATAGTTGCAAAAACCGCCTCCAAATTCTTCATTTCCCGTTTCCCTTTAGCACCGTGCAGCAATTCCGCCATAACAGGACCTGTCAAATACGCCTGATCCAGCTGGATCAATTCCGCAACCATATCCCCGGCGGCTCCACCGGTGTCCCGAAAAAAATCAATCCAGGCAGATGTATCAACGAGCACCTTCATTGCCGGTATTCCTCATATTCTCTCTGTTCTTCCAGGCGCAATTTTTCCGAGCCCCTGATATCCACCCTGCCCCGCATCGCCAGTACCTTTTCTTTCCGTTTCATTCGTAAAAATTCTGTCAAAGCAGTTCGAACGGCCTCTGTTTTACTTTTTGCCTTGGTTATGCTCAACACGTCCTGAAACAGGCAGTCATCAATATTTAATGTTGTTCGCATACGAACACCTCTTTTTTGTATGTTTTATAATTCATATATTTACTATACATACAAGATGCATTTACGTCAAGGGCAACCAACCTAAGTCATGAATATTAGGGAACGGACGTCATTATTCATATTTGCCATTTTATCATGATAGGGTATCGTAATCTCGTAAAGAGTACACACAAAAAAAAGGATACGGAAAAGTGCTCCAACAGATATTCCGTCGGAGCTGCTCGGTAACCAACCGATAAGGCTAGGCTTGCTTGATCCCCCTACTCTCCCTTATCCAAACTCGGGCCAGTCTCGGTATTAACCTTCAACGGCACATCCAACGCCATAACCGACTCCATCGCCTCCTTGACCATAGCAGAGATCGACTCCAGCTCATCCTCCGGAACTTCCAGCACCAGCTCATCATGAATCTGCAAAAGCAGCCGAGCCTGGGTCTGCTGCCCCAGCAACTCTTCATGCACCTTGAGCATAGCCAACTTGATAATGTCTGAGGCCTTGCCCCTCACCCCTCTCCGAACCCGGTATACTTTCGCTTATACGGAGCCTGAAACCCGAGCACGATATCATCCGCAGGCACACCGAGGCTCAGGAGATCCTCGGCAATCCCCAGCTCCGTGCCGTTATGTTGCACCCATATCTTCCCCTGTTTAATGTCAAGGTGGAGAATGCAGCCGTGAACCCATTCTGACCTGTCCCACCCCACCTGAAACAGCTGGTAATGGTCATGGTCTTTATCAAAAATATACTGCGTTTCAACGCTGTCGGAAGCAGGTATTCGCTGCCCGAGCCGTTGGATGACATCCTGTACATAGCTGCGGTAGGCTGTTATCTTATCCATGCGCAAATCTCCTCTGTCTGCGGATCAAAAGTTATCAGGGTCA
>JBATKL010000678.1:0-3825 GCA_049669385.1 Candidatus Electrothrix sp.
CTTTTCTCTTGCAAACGGGTTAATAAGCAATAAACAAAAAGGCCGGGGCAGTTATCTGCTCCGGCCTTTTTTTATGTGGCCCGTTTCTTCTCTCCGGCAAGACCATATTTGGCCGAGTATCCGCGTGGTGTTACCATCTTATCCCCAAAGGCAAAGGTTGCGCTGTTGCCGATGATAACTGTTGTCTGCATCCCGATGTCCTTGTCCAGCATATCTTCTAAGGTGGTCAGGCAGACGGATTCATGCTCGCGGCTGGCCCCAGAGACAATCCCCACCGGGGTCTGCGAATCCCGGTGTTCAAGCATAATTTTCTGGGCACAGATGATCTGCTCGGTGCGCTTTTTTGATTTTGGATTATAGATCACCGTGACAAAATCAGCCGAGGCCGCAGCCTGGAGGCGTTTTTCAATCAGTTCCCAAGGAGTCATTAAATCAGAGAGACTGATGGCGGCGAAATCATGCATCAGGGGGGCACCAAGGACAGCGGCACAGGCGTTGAGGGCGGCAATACCGGGGATGATCTCGATTCTGCTGGTGCTGCCGGTATCCCGTGCTAGCTCATAGACCAGACCGGCCATGGCGTAAATTCCTGGATCTCCTCCGCAAACCAACACCACGGTCTTGCCGCTGTCAGCCAGCTCCAAGGCCCGACGGCAGCGGTCGATCTCCTGCATCATGGCCGAGGAAAGCACCTCCTGCTCCGGCGTGATGCAGTCACCTATCAGGTCAAGGTAGGTTTTGTAGCCAGCCACGACATCGGCTTGTTCAATGGCCTGCCTGGCCCGAGGCGTCATCAGATCCTCTGCTCCCGGCCCTGTGCCGACTACGGTAAGGGTGCCGCTCCGTTGTTGTTTCTCTGTTGTGGATATGGTCATAGGATAATAATTTGATTATGCGATTTCAGCCAAACTGCTCCATAGAATATGAACCGAGAAATATAGCAAACCTTGGTGTGGTTGCAAGAAGAATCCGAGACTGACCTGTTGATGGGGCGAAAATGGGTTGATGTTCGTACGAAAACAAGTCGGATCCGAATCTCGGCTATTTATTGCTGAAGGTGTTGCAACTGTCCATTCTGCCGCTGGCCAAACCGATGTTGAACCATTGCACCCTTTGCGCTGAACTGCCGTGGGTAAAGGAGTCCGGGGTGACATATCCTTTGCTTTGCTTCTGCAAGGTATCGTCACCAATGGCACTGGCCGCTGCAAGACCTTCTTCCACGTCCCCCTCTTCGAGCAAGTCCTGATTACCAGCATGATAGGCCCAGACGCCTGCAAAGCAGTCAGCCTGTAATTCCTGCAAAACCGAAAGTTTGTTTCCCTCCACTTTGCTGCTTTTTTTCCGGGCCGCGTGTACCTTGTCGGAGATGCCCAACAGCTTTTGCACATGATGGCCGATTTCATGGGCCACAACGTAGGCTTGAGCAAAATCCCCCGGTGCTTTAAAACGATTTTTCAGCTGGTCGAAAAAGCCCAGGTCGATATAGACCTGTTGGTCACCGGGACAGTAGAAGGGCCCGGTGGCGGATTCAGCCATGCCACAAGCAGATTTCACCGCATCACGAAATAACACAAGGCGAGGTTCCTGATAAGTTTTCCCTTGCTGCTGAAACAAGGTGCTCCAAGTTGCTTCGGTATCAGCCAGAACCACTCCAACAAAATCCACCAATTCTTTTTCCGCCGCAGTTTCTCGAACGGGTTCTTTTGATGTGCTGATGGAAGTTCCTTGCTGGAGACCAAGGGCCGTCAACATATTGCCGAGGTTTCCTGAAAAGAGACCGTAAGCACCCACACAGATAACCACGACAGCGGTCCCCTTAAAGCCGAGAAATTTCACAGCCACAGGCAGTAGGCGTAACATCCCGTTGCTGTTACCGAAACCGCCATCCCCGGAAACACGCATATTGCGTCGGTCTTCAATGTTGTCACTTTTTCGTTTTCCTTGCCAACGCATAGCGTTCTCCTGTGTTGTGAGTTTTCCTAACCTGCTCCGTAGCCAGCAATATTAATGCCGCTCTGTTTCGCGACTTTAACAGGATTCAGCCTCTGGCGGCAAGCTTAAATACCCTGCCAGCGGGGCAGGTCTTTCAGGTGGAGGCCGATTTGGTCACAGATTCGTCCTGCAAATTGACGGGCCATTGCCTGAAGATCAGAAGGATGGAGATAAAACGAGGGCATGGGTGGGCAGATAGTTGCCCCAGCATCATGCAGGGCCAGCATATTTGTAAGATGGGTGCGATTGAGCGGGGTCTCTCGGACGGCAAGGATCAAGGGCCGCCGTTCTTTGAGGGTGACATCCGCAGCCCGATGGATCAGGTTGCCAGAAAAACCGCTGGCAATGGCTCCGAGGGTGCCGACGGTGCAGGGCAGGATGATCATGGCGTCGTAACGGGCCGAGCCCGAGGCTGGCGGAGCTGTGAAGTCGCTTGCAGGGAACCAGCTTCTGACAGCGAGCAGGTCTTTCGGGTCCATGTCCTGCTCCAGCCGGAGCACCTTTCTGCCGGAATCCGAGATGATCGCGTCCACCTCTACCTCCTGATCGGTCAGTAGGTCAAGCAGGGCCTTGACATAGAGCATGCCTGTGGCTCCGGTAATGGCGAGGATAATACGCTTCGGGCTGTCATGTTTGTTCGTTGAAGCAGTTGTTTTTCCCATTTTTTATACTGTTGGAAAGAGTGAAAATACTGTAGGGAGTATTATAATGATGCATGAAGTTCTATCGTAACCGTCTCCCAGCCAGCCAAATCAGAAGCAGCACCGGCACACCCATTAACGCAGTAATGAGAAAGAACTGATGATATCCCCATGCCGAAACCATAGTGCCGGAGTAGCCGCCGATCATCTTAGGCAGAAGGGTCATCAGGGAGCTGAAAATGGCGTATTGAACGGCTGTAAAAGAAATATTGGTCATACTGGCGAGAAAGGCGACAAAGGCGGTGGTGGCGATGCCGCCGCTGAGGTTGTCAGCGGAGATGACTAAATAGAGCAGAGAGACATTATTGCCCGCATCCGCCAGGAGCATAAAGAGGAGGTTGGTGGCGCTGGAGAGCAGGGCTCCAAGGAAGAGTATGCGCATCACCCCGTAGCGGACAGTTAGGGTGCCGCCGAGAAAACCGCCCAGCAGGGTCATAAAAAGACCAAAGGTCTTGATTACGCTGGCAATAGTCTGTTTGGAAAAGCCCATATCCTGGTAAAAGACATTGGCAACCACTCCCAGAATAATGTCCGAGATCCGATAAAAGCCCACCAAGGCTAAGAGGAGCAGGGCTGTACGCAGGCCGTAGCGGTTGAAAAAGTCAAGCACGGGGTTGATATAGGTTTGGCTGACCATGCTGCCGTCCACCAGGTTTCGGCGCATGAGAAAAAAGGCGGTGAACAGGGCGCAGAGCAGGGCTGCCAGTAAACGGACGGCCTCTGCCAGAAAGGAAACCAGCGGGCTAGGGGACGCAGGGATTGTCGTGCTCAGCCCCTGAAGCATGCTGTTAAGTAAATTTACGGTATTACCAGTCAGGAAAAAAACCGCGATAAAAACGCCCGCTGTGCAGGCAAAAAGGAAGAAAAAACGGAAATAATAGCTGGCCGGGTAATCATAATTTTTTGTATTGGAGAGCGGTTCGGGGATGAGAAGGGTGGTGGCTACTCCGACCAGCATGACTCCGGCCATACAGAGGTAACTGTACTGCCAGGCTGCGTAGCTATAGGTATCTTTACTGGTACCGAACCAGGAGGCCAAATACAGGGCCCCGGCTCCGGCGACCAGCATTCCTATCCGGTACCCGGCAATATAGGTCGAAGACAAGAGCGCCTGCATATCTTCTTCTGCGCA
>JBATKL010000679.1:0-2106 GCA_049669385.1 Candidatus Electrothrix sp.
GTCCAGACTCTGGGATTTGGTCAAGGGAGATATTCTGCGGAGAATACCTGGAGCGCATCATTCCGAGGGAGAGTACCGGCATTTTTAAACCGGTTTTGCCGAATATTCTGGCGGGAACCGACGGTGAGACAGGAGGTTCCGGTGAATATGACGAAGGCTGTTCAGATGTTTTTTCTTGTTTTTTCATAGTATGAGTCGGGTGCCGGTGCGTTGTATTGATTTGCCATTGATTGGACATTAAGGAAATTTTTGTAACGAATACGTTGCAATTTATTCGGATCATGAGGTAACTTCAAGCATTGTCCTTAACTGTTTCCGATCAATGAAAAAAGACCAGACATACATATGAACACCTGCACACCTAACAGCCATATAGTTGACTCCAGATTTTACAGCGGCGGATATACAACCATCGAGGCCCGTCGACTTTTCTGTGACCTCCGCCGGTATCAGCACTGGCTTGATGTGGAGGCGGCCTTAGCGCAAGCACAGGCGGAATTGGATATTATTCCCGCTTCAGCTGCTGAAAATATCCAGCAAAATGCCCGGATCTGTCTGCTTGATCTTGAGGGAATCCGCCGGGGCTTGCAACTCACCAATCATTCTCTGATGCCCCTGCTTCAGGCTCTGTGCAAGGTCTGTGATGAGGAAGCAGGCCAGTTCATCCATTTCGGTGCCACAACCCAGGATATTCAGGACACGGCCCAAGTGCTGGAACTCCGTAATGTATTTTCTGTTGTGGAACGTGATTTGCATAAAATTATCAGTCTGCTCATTCAACGGGCAAGGCAGTACCGTGATCTGGTGACCATCGGTCGTACCCATTGCCAGCATGCCCTGCCCATGACTATGGGGCTGAAAATGGCAGGTTGGCTTGATGAGGTTTGGCGGAATCTTGAACGGCTTGAACAGGTAAAGGAGCGAGTACTGGTCAGCCAGCTCTTCGGCGGTGTCGGCACCATGGATGCCTTTGGCGAAAAGGCGCTACCCTTGCTGGAACTGTTTTCCGCCAAGCTGGGTCTTGCTGTTCCTAATGTGGCTTGGCATGCCTCCCGTGACCGTTTTGCCGAATTTCTTTCCTTGCTAGCCATGATCAGCGGTTCCCTTGCTCGAATCGCCGATGAAATCCGCTGTTTGGCCCGTAATGAAATTCATGAGATGGAAGAGCCCTTTCATATGGGTAAGATCGGCAGCAGTACCATGCCCCATAAGCGAAATCCTGAACTCTGCGAACAGGTGGTGGTCCTTTCAAAATTGGTCACCTCCAATGTTTCCCTAGGGTATGATGGGTTGATCTGTGAACATGAGCGGGATTATCGCTCGGTTCGTTTGGAATGGGCCGCGCTGACGGACAGCTCTCTCTATACCTGCGGACTACTTGCCCTGATGAAGGATATCCTTGCTGATATGACTGTTCATGAACAGAGGGTTCGCAGCAATGTGCTCCAGGCAGCCCCGCTGATTTCAACCGAGGCCCTGATGTTTTTCCTGGGAGAGGCTATTGGTAAGCAAAATGCCCATACCCTTGTCTACGAGGCATCTATGCAGACCGTTGAGACGGGAAAACCCGTGCTTGATATTCTTATGGAGCATTCAGATATAGCCACGAATTTCAGCAGGGAGGAGATTGAGCAGGCCATAGCCCCGGAAAAACATGTGGGCATGTCCCGAGAACTCACCGAGCAGACAATCGCCTTTGTTGAAACACGGATGCAGGATCGGGAGACACCTGCGGAGGATGCAGCATGCTGTCCCTTATGCACGGAGCTGGAAGGGTGTATGTGTGGAGCTGCCGGGTAACCGGGGGATGTCTTGGGCTTTCCATTTAAAACAGATGGTTACTTAATGCGACTACATCGCGCTAAAAAATAATGGGTTGGTGAGGATTTGTACTGTAAGGTGCTTGATATTTTCATGATATATGTTATATAAAAAAGTATAGCCATATTGAAGCCATATTCTATGGCATGTTCTTTGTAATGACATACTTTCTGGGTGATGCGGAACCAGAAAGTTGATAAAGCCACAGCCGTTGCGAAGCGGTGTCGGAAAGCCACGGGTCTCTTTTAAAGAGATAGCCGAGTTACCTTCTTTCAAATTCTATAC
>JBATKL010000680.1:0-2776 GCA_049669385.1 Candidatus Electrothrix sp.
GTCATTATGAATATCGATAAACACAGAGCCATTTCGTACTGCGGTTTCAAACGCTGCCATGACCTGATTCCAGAGCTCCAAAACAATTCCGCGTATCGAAAAGTATTTTTTCCTCTCTGGATGGGCAACTGGCTGACAGACATGAACCAGGCCACCGCTTTTTTTTCCTTTCTTCCGAGCAACGAGGAACCAGGCCTTATTCGTTACTGGCTTACCTTCTTGAAAAAGATCCACACAATATTTCCTCAGGACGAGTGGCTCAAAAAATACATTGATCGCAAAGAAAGCGAACTGGAAATTATCGCTCGGTCCGGCAAGAAGGAAAAGACCGATTACTATCAGAGCAGAAAAGACGGGGCCTATATTCTCCCCGACTTCATTCTCCAAAATACCGATTTCAAAAAAACATGGGAAAACCTCCTTGCCACCTTGTGGACGGAAGAATGGCGATCCGCAGAAGAGGCATGGACATTCAGCCAAAAAATGGGGGAGATGCCGGAATCTTTACCTATAGACATTCCTGCTGACAATACAGGCACCCCTTCTGTACTCCCCGGCAAGGCTGAAGAAATCGGGGCCTATTACCCCTTGGATCATTTTGATGTAACAGACCAATATGTTCTTAAAGACAATAAACGGGTACTGGATAATCGGGAAGAACTGGAGCTGAAGGGGCACGAGGAACGAGGCTTCATGACGATGACAGTAAAAGAATCAATCACCTACGCTATGGAGGAGTGGGTAAAAAAGGCCTTTGATACAACCCAGGATGCGGACAGCGCAATCACCCGCCAAAACAGACTGAACGATTACCAGGCCTTAAAAATTCTGGGCCACGGTATTCATACCCTTCAGGATTTTTATGCCCACAGTAATTATAGCGATCTGCTGCTGATCTGCATGGCCGAAAAAAAGCTCCTGAATGGTTACTGGAACCAAAGAATTAACTACCTTGTGACAGAGACTGAGGTGGGTACGTTTAACGCTTTTGTGCTTTGCAAAGAGCACCCGGATGACAAACATGGCACAGGCGAAAAAACCCCGGTCGTCACAGGCCGCTTTGACACCATCGACACGGTGCATACCCTGCTGCATCTCTCCAGAGAAAGTATCCACAGTCACGATAACGAAGCCGAGCATAACGACAAAGAAAAAAAGGACCGGATATTTCGCCTGCTCTTCGGCACCTTCTCGGAAATCGACGTGGTACAAAAGATGAAGGGAACCGTTGAGGCCTACCGTGCTCTTGCCGAGCAGATAGATGAGATACAGGAAAAGATAGCGGGCTTTTTCATGGACTATCTGGTCGATCCGACTATCAAGACCGTCCTGCGAGAGAAAGAACATCTTATTGATACCTACCTCCTGCTCAAAGATGCTACTCTACATAATGACCGGACTCTTCAGGAGTATCGCAAGGCGGGTGAGTTGCTCTTTCATCAGCACACCATTGAGGATCATCTACGCAAAGAAATTACAACGGCAGAAAAAGAGGGGAAAATGATCCTGCCCCATCATGCCCTGCTGGCAAAAGACCATGATCAAACCAATGATGCCGTGAAATTATCTTATAAACTCTCCTGCGCTCTGGCAGCAGAAGCAACCACCGAAGTGCTGGTTAAATATTTCCAGGGTGCAAGTTTTAGTGAACTGGAGCCCCTCCTGAAGCGACGCTATATTCACCCGCAATTTCATACAGATCAGTGCGCAAAAACCGGAAGCCTGAACAAGGCAATCGAATCCCTCAACGAAAAATGGTTTTGGTATGCCTCACAGAACCTGGATAACGGACAAAGCATCTTAGGTTTTGATGCAGAAGAGACACAAGAATAAATGCAGAGTGATTGAGAAGATATTAAGGACGTATACGTGAAATCGGAGCATCAGGACAGCTTAACAGGCATCGCCAATCGGCGTCATTTTGACAGGCAACTTAATAGGGCTTGGCTCAATGCACAAAAAACAGGAAACCCGCTGTCGCTCCTGCTCTGCGATATTGACCATTTCAAAAAATTTAATGATTACTACGGCCTTCCTGCCGGTGATGCCTGCCTCAAAAAAATAGCCGAATTCCTCCAAGAGACGGCCCAGCGCCCGAGAGATCTGACAGCTCGGTACGAGGGGGACAAATTCGCGATCCTGCTTCCCTACACCGAAGCCCATGATGCGCTCATTATTACCGACCGAATGCTTACCGGCGTACGCGCCCTTACCATTCCCCATGAGCAATCCGACGTGGCCCGCGTAGTGACCATCAGCATAGGGGGCCATAGCCTCTGGCCCGTACCGGGCTTGTCCACCAGAGCGATAACAAACCTTACTGAATCCCGCTTGTTTCAGGCCAAGCATTGCGGAGGAAACCAGAGCAGACTCTGTGCAGCCTGCCGAGAGAAGTTCGAGGACTGATTTTCTCAAAACAAACCCAGCGAATAGTTCCGACAACAAACCTCCAGATCAAAGGCATTGAGCACCCGCAAATTGCGCTCCCGTACTGCTCCAGTCAGGGGCGGAGAGGCCGGATACTCCCTCATCAGCTCTTCGGCCCGTGCCCGGTCAGGGATCGCCTCCATGCCGGTGGCTAAGACCTTGCCGCTTTGACTCTCCAGAAGCTCGGCATCACGGCTGTTGGTCACCACCGCCAGGGGGATACAGTAAGCACTGTCCAGCACCCGTGCCGCTGCCAAGGCCGGTTTTTCCCGAGTCACCAAGGAACCGGGGCCATAGCGAAGGACAAAAAGACGCTGTCCGTTGCAGGACACAGTCAAATCAATAATTG
>JBATKL010000681.1:0-1636 GCA_049669385.1 Candidatus Electrothrix sp.
ATGCATGCTGACCTGATTGTTACAATTTTTGTTCCAACCGGGCAGGAAAAAGAGGGGAAAATCGGCACTGGTTATCCCGTAGCAGAGGATTTGATCCTGACTTCCCGCCATACAATTGAGGGGGGGAGTGGAGAAATTCAAGTCCGGTGGCATTATTATACAGATGAAGATGCTCCAGACCAGAGCTGGATAACACTGACAGAGAAGGATATTGTTTGGAAGGGTGAAGGGGCGTTGGATGCCGTTTTGCTCCGCTGTCCTTGTCCTAACTCGACAGTCGTGAATTTGTAATGCTTAACACTGAAATAGCCGTATAAATCATTTTTACTTAAAACTATGAATTTTCAAGCTGCTCGTTGGTAAACGTGGTCTTCAGTTTGAATAATTTTTTTCTTAAATCTGCCCTTGATAATCTTGGCACGAATTTCTCGCATTGTCGCTGTTGGTGCGACTTTGAGGAAATCCTGTACCAATAAATTTGCAATCACCATTTTGACCGTTCTCTCAGAAGGAATATATCGAGAACGAGTTCGCAGGAATCCTTCAAATCTGCTCCATATTTCTTCTGGAAATTTGAGTGCTATTAATTGAAGCAAACCAAGGGAAATTGCTCCAAGGTTCACAAAACGTTCAGTAGCATCCCAGCAAGCCTGAACCGTTTTTGCGTTTTCTGCCTGTGGAGCCTGCTGAGTTTTATTGCTTTTGGGTTTTCTCGAATGCTTAGGCATTTTTTTCGACCAGAAATGGCATTGGAAGATATGGAGAACATTTTTTAGCATATCGAACATGGTTTCTATACGGGTTCTGAGGCAATAGAGTTCGATTGCAGCAATCGGATCCTGGTCGAGATTACTGCACATGAGAACAATGGGACCACGTGACGTTTTGGCAAAAACAAAACGAAGCGGCCCTTGAGTAGATTTCCATAATAAATCCAGGTGGAAAATATAAATTTCCTCCATATGTCCGTAAATACGGACCGATACTTTTTGAAACAGGTGTAAATAGTCAAAAACTTCCGTCAGATGAATATGCTCTCCATACTTACAGGGACGACCGATCCCAGTATAATGAGATGGATCTGCCTGAAAGTAAGCAACATAGTTTTTCTTTGCCTTTGTAATAATATGTACAGCAGGAGCTTTAATTGACCTCAGCCAGGTTGCCTGAGCCAGCAAAAACACCGGGCCTACAGAAAAAAAAGCATCCAGTACCAAGACAACACCTTGATTCGTTTGAAGAGAAAAATCAATAGCCATTTGGACCATCTGTTCTCCCAAAGTCAAAGATGATCCTCCGGCTTCCCCTAAATGAGTGGAGCCTTGATGCAAACGTAAATTTAACGGTAGCGCAAAAGGAGTTGTCATGCTACCGACTGTCAACGCTAGTGCCCCCCAGCACTGACCTCTGAAATACGAGGGTTTGCTTTGAGTTTCAGAGTTCTGGCATAATGTTACAACACCCGGCATTCGGCGGCCTTCCTTGGGGACATATGTGTGGTCTCCGAGCGTAACGACACGACCTTGTGAGCAAATGGTTTGTTGTTGGTAGACGGCAAAAACAGCCCAGTGCTCCAATAAGCCACTTAATTCCCAAGCTGAAGAGCGAAAAAAACGCAGTAAAGTATGGTACCCTT
>JBATKL010000682.1:0-2177 GCA_049669385.1 Candidatus Electrothrix sp.
TCAGCGAAAAACCCCGTATCACCGATTTCATAGGCATGATGCTTATCAGAATACCTGTTGATTAATTCTGTAAATCCGAATTGTTTATCCTGTAAGTGAAGAGCCTCTGCAAGTACTTTTTCCGCAAGCAGTCGTTTCACGCTCCGTTGTTCCGTAGGGCTTCCGCTCTCGACTTCAATAAAGATGTCAGCCAACCGTATCTGCGCAGGACGTGCGTACTCATTGCTGTGCTCTTCATAATACTTCTGTATTTCATCAGGAGGTATGATCCGATTGAGTTCTGGAGTAACGACCTGATCCTGAATCAGCTGCTGTGATAATATCTGTTTGATTGTCCTCGTATATCCCGGAGCCTGATCAATACCCAGCCGTTTCGCCTCCTGAAAAAGGATTTCAATGGTGACCATCTCCTGCAGCCGTTCATGCAGCTTTTCCAAGTCAAAGGATAATGTATCCTTTTCTGAAGAACGAGACACAAGATACTCCTTCAGGGCGGACTCGGAAATTATATTATTGCCGATTCTGGCAACAAAAATCCGCCTGTCCGACACAGCCTGCTGAACAACCTGTTGTTCAGGCAGCAGTGCTTGTTTCCTATCTAGGGCTGCTAGGCCGAGGGCAATGCATAAAGAAATTATTACTGCCCATAATATAGGCACTTGTTTTTTTGCAAGCATTTTAGCACCAGATAGTTTTGCATCCCTGAAAATGGCAGCTATTTTTCATACTGACACCTCCCCTTCAATTTCCCGGATAGGCATAGGTCTGAAAGAATATCTTGATATCCGAAATTCCGTTACCTGTCCGTTCTCCGGTACTATAATTTTCCGATCCATGCATAAAGGTGTCAAGCCCTTCATCACCGTCATAGAGCAGGCTTCTGCCGGGAATAATCAGCAACCACTTGGTATTCCATACAGAGCGTCCGATCAGGCGACTGTCATAGTGCATTTCACCGGTATCAAAGATCCCGCTGTCGTGGTAGGCCCTGAAGTTCGCATGTCTTCGGGGCTGCATGAACTCGTCAAACAACGTATCCACCGTCGGAATCCAACCTGGATTACTGGTAAGCTCATTCTTGTCAACCGGGAACGGCAACGGAAGTTTCTGATCCAGAATCTGCCAACTTCGTATTTCACCGAAAGAATTACCAGGAGCGCGCAGCACGTCTTCACCTATGGGAACAAGATATACTCTCGGAGTCTGCGCCAGCCCAACTGCGTTATAGTTGCTGAACCAGACACCTACCGAGCGTATTCGTGTTGCGAAGTTGGCACTGGAGTAATAACTGTCCCCCCCACCGAGCGGCCAGCCAAAGTAGTTCATACCCGCACTGACAGATGTTGAAAAGGGAATAACCAAACCCGGCTCATGACTGTTCTCAGCTGCAAAGGGACGGCAATATTGCCTGTATTCCGGCAGCTCCCACAGGTTTTCCACATAAAAGGTTTCAAGAGCGGTTTGCCATGTTGCATCGGAATCAGCATTGGATTTGATCCGCATCAATTCCTGGCGCAGAGAGAAACGATTGGTTTCAGCCTGGGGATTATTAAAGCCGAGCTGCGGTTTAATCACCTGGAAGTTTTGAAACATCCTTTTCATTTGGTCAGCCAGGCCGGTACCGGTCTGCGGCTTCCTCACCAGCGTTCCCGCCATGAGACCGAGAGAGCGCTGCCTGACAATATCAGCAAGGAAATTCTGCCCAGCCCGGCTGTCTGTGCCAAGCAGATTGGTTTCGTAATCATAGGCCTTGGCCGCCAAATAAACATACATGGCCGCCAAATCGAACTGGGCCCGGTATTTTTGCAGGGCATCATTTCTGAAGATGCGAAAGGACATATCCTTGTAGCGATAATCCTGAACCTGCGACGCAGTCTGCTGACGGAACCGCAGGCGATCACTCAGAATGCTTTCACCCTTTGAGATAGCGGCCAGAAAACGACCAGCGGATTGCTGCATGCTTTCCGCCAGGTTATACAGTTCATAGCGCATGGATACTTCAGAACGGATCAGAGACTCTAACTGCATCAGCTGTTGTTTAACGGCAAAAGAGGCATGGAGCGCGGTTAACTCAATATTCATCTGGCTGGCAGCCAATTCCTTGGCAGCCTCCTGATCCATTTCATTCAGAGCAATATGATCCGCAGCAGCATTAAACCCCGTATGGAGACCAGCAC
>JBATKL010000683.1:0-3490 GCA_049669385.1 Candidatus Electrothrix sp.
GTGCATGCCGCACAGACGCTAGGATTTAATGGTTTAGAAAGTAGTGAGTTGGACCAGATTGATATTTTTCAGCCTGATATAGTCTTTCCTTTGCATTTTTTTTTGCCTAAATTATTCGATGCGCTCACCGTAGGTTGTATGTGGAATCCTACCTACGCCATTGAGCGAAATAATGCATGGGATAATGTTAAGAGTTATGATGGCTATGGTGTGGCTTCGGGCATTCAGGAACAACTGGTGAGATCTCTTAAGTTTAAATCGCCAGCGCCATATTTTATGAAGCCACTTTATCCATCGACAAATACTACGGTATTTTGTCCGCCAAAATATTTTTCTGCCCCCATATACATTGGTTCGAACTGGAGCAAGGATCGGCATAAAGAATTTTTTTTAGAAGCTAAAAATATTCATGTGCATGGTCCTCGAAAAAGATGGCAATACCTTGAGGGAGCAGGTGATAAATATCAGGGGGAAGTTCCATTTGATGGCAGTAGCGCCTTGAAGGCGTATCATCAAGCCGGCATTGGTCTTGCCCTACATCATGAGAGCCACAACCGGGAAGGAATTCCCAGCATGCGACCGTTTGAAATTGCTGCCAGCGGCGCAGTGATGATTGCTGACCAGAATGCTTTTGTCCATAGGGTGTTCGGTGACAATGCGTTATATTTAAACACGGCGTTGGATTCGGCAGAGTTAGCTGAGCAACTGGAAGAGCATGTCCTCTGGATCAAAGAGCATCAGGAGCAGGCTCGGGAGATGGCTTGTGCCTGCCATGAAATTTTTTGTCAGAAATACTCACTGGAAGTATTGCTGGAAGATTTGGTGAATGACGTTTACCACTTCAAGAAAAATAAAGAGAAGTGTTTAACCTCAGCGCAGGGAAGCCCAGCAGTTGAACTCATTGTTCGGTCTGACGGCAAACAGAAGAGTCGGCTTATCCGGGCACTGGATTCTATTCAACAACAGACATATCCGTCTGTAACAGCTCATGTTATCTTTAGAGGTGAGGCGGATGATTTACTGGTGCTCCGGGAAACAATAAAACAAGAATTTCCCCAGATGGATGTTTCCTATACGCATGTAGTTTGGGAAACTGACCGGGGGGCACAGTTTTACAGTGGTCTTCGTTCTACGACGGCACCCTTTGTAGGCTTTCTGGATCATGACGATATTATTTTTCATGATCATGTGGACGTGCTCATGGGAATTTTGCTGCGCAACCAAGATGCAGCAGTAGTGTATGGCGGGAGTGTAAAGGTATGGGAAGATGGCGAACCTCCTGATGGAGAGATGACCAGAAAACTTGCCTATTTTCATGATGTCGATGGATTCACGAAAAGGGCATTTATCACCAGTAATTCTTATATCGTTCGCAGTAATAAGATCCCATGGCAAGTTATGAATCAGCCGATACCGAGCATGGCTTGTCGGGAAGACAGACTGTTTCTTAAGCTCTTGTATCGTGACGGAGTGAAATTTGTCTTTTCTGAAAAAGTAACATCTGCCTTTTTTTGTCGTGCCTCAAAAGAAGGGCATTCCAATGAAGACAATGAAATGCTGGAACAGGGAAAAATTGCAAGTGAACTGATACTTCGCTCATCAACTTCTCCATGGAGACATGTCAATAATGCACTCCCTCCTGCCCAGGAAATATTGACCTTGAAATTATTGAAACAGGTGCTGTCAGTGATAAAAAATGACTTTAATCAGGTGCGTCGTCAGCTGCAAAATTTATTAAAACATTAAATCCTATCTGCGTAGATAGTGATATCTCCTGACTTGTAGTCACCTCGCTCAATTTTTTTTCGAGACAAAGTAATTGCTCTTTAATTCTTACATATTCCTGCTTTTCTTTCTTCCTGTCACGCTGGCAGTTTTTTTTCTACTCGGAAGATCTGGTCGCACAGAACTTCCAGTTGCATGGTTGGTGGTCAGTTCCTTTTTCTTTTATGGCTGGTGGAATGCCGCCTATCTTGCCCTCTTGATAGGGTCCATTCTCTTTAATTACCTATTCGGCATCCTTTTGAGCCGGGGCTCTCACAAAAGAACGCTCCATAAGTGCCTGCTGATCTTGGGAATAGCTGTAAACCTTAGCCTGTTGGCCTATTATAAATATGCTCATTTTTTGGTTCATGAACTGAATAGATTTTTGGGAAGAGACTGGGAGATGGGAGAGATAATGCTCCCTTTGGCAATCTCCTTTTTTACCTTTCAGCAAATTGCCTATCTTGCAGATGCCTTTCAGGGGAAAATCCGTGAAGCGGGCTTTCTTCGCTATTGCTTGTTCGTCAGTTATTTTCCTCAATTGATTGCCGGTCCGATTGTTCATCATAAAGAAATGCTTCCGCAGTTCGCCAAGAAAAGAATTTATTCTCTGAGCTATAAACAATTATCCGTTGGATTGACGATTCTTGTTCTTGGACTCTTTAAAAAGGTTGTCCTTGCCGATGAAATTGCAAAGTTATCAACCCCTGTGTTCGATGCAGCAGCGCAGGGAATACAATTAACATTTTTTGAAGCCTGGGGCGGAGCATTAGCATATACCCTGCAATTATATTTTGATTTTTCCGGGTACTCTGATATGGCCATAGGGCTAGCTGCCCTGATAGGTATACAACTGCCTCTTAATTTTTATTCACCGTATAAGGCACAGAACATAATAGAGTTCTGGCAGAGATGGCATATTACCCTGACCCGTTTTCTCAGAGAGTATCTCTATATCCCCTTGGGGGGAAATCGCCGTGGTTCCTGTCGAAAATACGGAAATATCATGGTGCTCATGCTACTGGGCGGCCTGTGGCATGGGGCTGGTTGGACATTTATAATTTGGGGCGGACTGCATGGAATGTATATCATGATGAACCATGCATGGCGTTCTCTGCTCAAAAGAACAAGGGAGAATCTTGTTGATTTGGCTCCTTTTATTTTTATTTATAGGATGTTGGCAAGGAGCCTGACTTTTATGGCGGTTGTTGTTGCCTGGGTATTTTTCCGAGCTGACAATGCCTCTGATGCGGTTCAAATAATCTCAGCAATGTTCGGCGGGAATGGGCTTTCGTTGTTTCCCGCTGTCCTTGAGCAGAGCGGTCTATCTGGAGCCTTTTTTCTTGAGTACGGTATCTTTTTTCAGGGTCCTTTTTATAATGGGCTGGCGGATTGGTATGTCGGAGGCTCTCTCATAGTTGTTCTTCTTGCATTGGTTTTTTGGGCCCCCAATACACAGCAAATTATGGGCAAATATGGTTCGGTGCTCAATACTTACGAAGGGAATTCAGAGGTGGGCAACGACAAAGAGGGGATATGGCAGTGGGCACCGACAAAAAAATGGGCACTAGCGACAGGATTTCTGCTGGCATGCTCACTTATTGTTATCGGTGCTAGGCAGAATATTTCAGAGTTTTTATATTTTCAATTTTGAAATATTTCGACCTGTGCGGTTAGATTAATTTTCACTACCCTCACGCGTGAAATGTGATTAAGATTATAGAAG
>JBATKL010000684.1:0-1642 GCA_049669385.1 Candidatus Electrothrix sp.
GTACCGTCATCCTCGGTGATTTTGGCTTCAATAATGACCTGTGGATTGAATTCGCTGGGAATGATGAAATCCGGCACTTGATCGAAGCCCGCGATACGCTCCGCGCGTTTGGTTTTTCGGAAGCTGATACCCGCCTTGGAGAGAACCTCCTCAATGGCAGATTCCAGGCTGTCGCCGATAATGTCGCTGACAGAATCCCGATGACCGGCAAAGGGTCTGCCAAGAAATCTTTCATAGAGCAGCATGGCGTAGGGGGTACCCATTCCTGCAAGATTTCGGATGCCATCGAGTCCATATTTGGTGTCCGCTTTATCCAGCCGATGCAACTGCTCTTTCTTGACCTCCGGGGCACCGGCGGACAGTAATTGGCATGCTGTTTGAATCATCGCTTGAAGCCGTTCCTCTGTGACGCCTTTGGTGTTGAGTTCCGTCTCTGGGGCCATTCTTACTTTTCTGTCCAGAGAGCGTACAAATCCCTGGGTTACGGATACACCTGTTCTTTGAGTTGTGACATAGCCCCATTCAGGGGGGGTAAATCCAAGCATTGATCGCAACACGACGATTGCTATCGGCTCGGAGATTATCACAGGGACTATTTCCTCTGGATCAAGTCGGGAGAATCCCTCGGTTACCGCTTTCAGGGCCTCATATCCGCGCTCAAAGAGAGGGTACTCAATAAAACCGGCACCTTTAGGCAGAACGAGAAATTCCGATTCCAGGCACGAAAAGACAGCATCAACATAAGGTTCAGGGTCTTGAAGAATGGTCTCCGAGGAGACTTCAAAAGGAAATATCGGCATATTCGGCGTTGTATTCTGTTTCGTTTTCATGGAGAGCGAACAAGGGCAGCTCTTGTTTCGCCGTTGTATGGCTCATGTTTTTTTCAACGTCGCTCCAGTCTCCGAAATCTCGGAGCCACTGCTGCACCCGTGCGATGCGGGTTGTTATCGGCGCTGTTTTCTTCCACTCAAGGCGCAGGCTCCAGATCGCTAAACGAATCATATGGCCATAAATGATACATCGGATATCGCCCGCTGTTGGCTTAACATTCCCATCCCTGAGTAAATCCACATCTTTTTTCACAATTACGGCAAGTTCATCAGGTGAGTCTGCCAGCCATTTTCGTTGCATGTTTCCGGTCTGTCGGCAGACAAAGACCGTGTCGATAATTGATGAACCTGTACCGCTTATATGGATAGATGCACCCATTTCTGCCGGACAGGGCAAGGATGCCGAGCAGGTTAGGCCAGCATCAAGGATTGCCACCGCTACAGGATAATATGCTTCGAGCTTATTATGGTGGTAGGTGAACGCCAGAGGCGATCCGAGTTTCAAGGCCCTTGCCATACGCTGGAAAACAGAGGAAAGCCCGTCCGTGAAATGCTCAATCCCGCGTCCCATATCGACATTAGCGGTCAGCTCCTCCGGTGAACGGGTGGAATCAGCATTAAATGCGCCTGCCTTACCATTGATCAGTTTTTTGAGCCAAACATAGCAGAAATCCATAAGTTCCGCATACTGGACATTACCGAAATAGGGCGGATCAGTAAAGACCGCATCCAGTGAGGCATCCGGCAGGGTGCAGGATGCCGCATCTTGGCATGAAATATTGACGACCCGTGGCGGTCTAGAAGTATCGCCG
>JBATKL010000685.1:0-3491 GCA_049669385.1 Candidatus Electrothrix sp.
AGACCCGGATGCTCAAGCAATGCGGAGCTGATGCTGTGGGTATGTCCTCGGTGCCGGAGATCATCACGGCCCTGCACGGCGGATTACGGGTACTGGGTCTGTCCGTGGTGGCTAATGTCAATGACCCGGATAATTTTATCCCTATTCTGCTGGAGGATATTGTTGAGGCGGCCAATCAGGCAGAACCTCAGCTGCAAAAAATGACCCTTGAAATCGTACAGGAGCTGTAATTATGAGTCAGGACAATATGACGGGGAACATAACGGATGTCAAATCGGACGTTCATTTGATCCTTGCCGGTCGCTATTTGGTGGCGAACAGCCGGGACGTACAGGAGCAGGAAAATATTTCGGTTGCTGTTGCCGGAGAGCGTATTGTTGAGATCGGACTGAATCTGGCAGAGAAATATCCCCAGGCAGAATGTATTGCTCATCCGCATGGATTGATTATGCCCGGTCTCATGAATACCCACACCCATGCGGCCATGTCCTGCTTTCGGGGGCTGGCTGATGATCTCCCTCTGATGGAGTGGTTGCAAGAGCATATTTTCCCCAGAGAGGCCCAACTGACCTCGGAAATCGTTTATCAGTCTACGTTGCTCTCCATCTGCGAGATGATTAAATCCGGCACCACGTCCTTTAATGATATGTATCTCTTTGCCAAGGACGTGGCCCGTGCTGCGGATGCATCGGGCATGCGGGCTTGGTTGGGCGAGGTCCTGTATGATTTCCCCTCACCCAACTACGGTGAGCTGGAAAAGGGTTTTACCTATACAGAGGAGTTGTTTCAGCTGTATGCAGACAACGAACTGGTCACGGTGACGGTCAATCCTCATTCAGTGTACACCTGCTCCCCAGCCTTGCTAGAACGACTGGCGGCCCAGGCAGAAGAGAAAAATGCGCTTTATCATATCCATCTGGCGGAAAATCAGGATGAGGTCAATACCTGCACGGAACGCTACGGGTGTTCACCGGTTCAGCATCTGGAAAATCTGGGGCTGCTCAACGAACGGGTTGTGGCGGCCCACGGAGTCATGGTCAGTGAGGAGGAGATGGATCTGCTAGCGGAACGCAAGGTGAAGGTAGCCCATTGTCCTGAATCGAATATGAAGCTGGCATCAGGGGTGGCTCCTGTGCCTACCATGCTGGAAAAAGGGCTTATCGTCGGCCTCGGCACAGACGGCAGTGCCTCGAATAACGATGTAGATCTCTTCGGCGAGATGAACTCGGCAGCAAAGATGCATAAGGTTGCTCGGATGGATCCCACTGTGATGAATGCCGCCACAACTCTCCATGCCGCCACACTGGGAGGGGCTGCCCTGCTCGGCGCAGAAGCAGAGATCGGCAGTATTGCCGTCGGGAAAAAAGCCGATATGATTATGTTGGATATGGATCAGCCACATCTCACCCCGGTCTATAACCCCATTTCCCATCTGGTCTATGCAGCTGGCGGCGGAGACGTCATCCACTCAATCATCAATGGGCAAGTGGTGATGCGGGATCGGAAGTTGACGACGCTGGATGAGACAGTAATTATAACGGAGATGCAACGGATCGGAGAAGTGGTGCGGAGGATGGGTGAGGCGGAAGAGTAGGGGTGGGAGATTCGGGGCTGTTCGCTAACTGCCCCTACCTGTCTCCCTACACCGTCTTATTTGATTTCAGACAAAAGTTTCGGATCAGTAACGAGCTGTCGTACGCCGTGAGCATGATCTTCCTCAAAGACATTATCCTTGCACCAAGCATGCAGGCTTCTAATGTCGATTTTAGCACACTGGGGGCGAACGCTCCAGGTTACCTGGAGAGGTGAACATGTTTCCTGGGTGTATTTCGGGCCTGTTGTGGAGCCTGGGAATTCAACCGGAGTTCCGGTGTCGCCGGGCAGTGATTTTGCCTGATGCAGTCCATCAACAATATTACCGTCATACGTCATTGCGCCGAAGTCCAGTGCATCGGGATCATTGACGACTAGAAAAACCTGTGTTTCCACTCGGAGATCTGGATTTGAACAGGTGTCAGAGAGGCAGGAGCCCAGCCCCTTGCCCGGTGTTACATCGCAGGAGCTATGGACCCAATGTACCTCTATGGTATCACCAGGTTTTACGCCCTCACAGCCTTCTTTGACATCAACCGGAGCCAATTCTTTCTTGGTGAGATTCTTGGTGTCGTTACACTGGTATCCGCCACCGTGACCGTGCTCACCTTCACCGGCATAAAGAGAAAAGTCTTTTGCTTTATGCTCGGCATTGACATGGAAATGAATATTACAGAGATTCATGTCCTTATAGCCGGGGGCAAGTGAAAAGGCTCGCTTGTTCTCTCCGACTTTGCTGTCAATATCCCTTGGTGTTTGCGGGCCAAAGCCCTCGCATACCTTTCCTGTTCCTTCTGTATGTCCTGAATGCTCTGTATTTTTCGCACACCCTGCTGTGGCAAGTAACCCAAAAGCAGAAGATACTACACAAAAGGCCTGTAGTGTTTTTTTAAGATTCATTGGTCTTCCTCCCTTTTCCTTAATGTCAGTGTCTGTTTGTTTTTTAAATCATTCAGAATTTATGCTATTCTGATTGATCTTTAATTATTATTTTAGGCTGGGAAGACTTGAAAAGTCAAAGGATATTTTCCTTGGGAAGATAATCGGAATTATTAAGCGGAGGAAATTGCAGGTTTGCTGTTATTCATTCAGCAAGAAGAAAAAAAGAGCTTATGTTCGGTGGCTCTGGGTAGATCATAGGTGCCGTTGAACGGTACCGTGTAGGAACCCGTCCTTTTCTTCAAAGATAAAATGCTTAAAATGGAGAAAAGGGTGCTGAATATCGGAGAAAGATTTCAAATGTCCACTTAATGTCCAATTTTTTTTCTGTCGTAAAATTAAACGATTAAGTCGCTGGCCGGAAAAGTATGTCAGGGGCCTGTTTAAATAATTGCCGTATTACATGATAATCGACGAGCTGAACGGAACAAGTGCCGTCACCGCCCGGTGTATGGAAATTTAATGAAGGGGGAAGAATATGTCTGAAGAAATGAGCGATAAATTGGAACTTGCCGCAATGATCAAAGCCCTGCGTTCACAGCTTGTTGAGGCGCAGCAGGAAGGAGAGGGCGAGGAGATTCGCTTCACCATTGAGGATGTGGAACTGGAGTTGCAGGTCACAGCTGAAAAACAGGCTTCAGGCGGTATATCGGCCAAGTTTTATGTGCTGACCAGTAAGCTTGACGGCAGCAAGAAGGACACGGTTACGCAGAAGTTGAAGTTGAAGCTGAAGGCTGGCAAAGCTGACGGAAGTCCGATTAAGGTTTCTGATCATGGGCAGCGTCCAGATTGAACCGCAGACCTTTTCTGAAATAATTAAGCAATGAACAAGGACCTTATCGTCACTATCTTTGTTCCGACCGGACAGGGGAAAGAAGGGAAAATAGGCACTGGCTATCCTGTAGCTGAGGGTTTGATTTTGACCTCCCGTCATGTCGTTAACCCTGAGCAGAGTGACC
>JBATKL010000686.1:0-2795 GCA_049669385.1 Candidatus Electrothrix sp.
CTGTTGAGCTGATCAATAATTATCAAGATAAAAACAACTACAACGTCGCCCTGCTTGATGAAGAGAAAAAGGTCATTACGCAACAACTCCTTAACCGGGTCAAGCTTTCTCTCAATCATTTCATTGCGCTTTACGATAAAAATGAAGAGCTGATTGCCTTTGTTGAGCAGAAATCGGACGGGTATCATCTTCATTTCATTTCATATGAGAACGGACAGAAGATATTACATAGTCGCCATGAAAACGAGCGGTTATTTAGCAAACATACCTTCCCAAAATCCTTACCCGTGGATTTTCGACATCAGGTTTATTATTCTCACGAGGATGCAAAGCAAGGCGCTGTTACCTATCATGTACACAAAGGAAAAATACTCGTCACCTCTCATGTCAGCATATTTAATGATGAGCAAGGGAGTATTCTCATGCATATTGAGATGTCCCATCTCTTTGATGATGAGTATTTTAAAGAGATTTCCGACGATCTTGGTCTTATCATCAGGTACAGTGCTGAAAAAAAGAATGCAGCCCATGCCCACCTTCTGACAAAAATTCATACTGTCAAAAAATTGTATGTCAAACAGGGCGCAAGAGCATATTTTAGCACTGCGCGAATCAGTATTACATCAGGAGGGAGTTATGACAAAACCTCTTTTTATTATCACGTTGCCCTGAACAAGAAAAAATTATTGACGACCTTGGCAAAAAACAGACGGCAATTCCTGCTGATGATCGTTATTGTCACGCTCCTGGTTCTCATCATTTTACGCGTGATCTTTTTCAAGACGCTTATCTCTCCTCTTGATCTGTTGATGGAGCAGATTCGTAAAATTGAAAAACAAAACTACGAGCAAGCCGCTCTGGTTCAAACAGGGGATGAACTCGAAAAAATATCGGAAAGCATCAAGCATCTTGCCGAAACAGTTCAAGATCGCGAGCGCTCCCTCCTGGCATCGCAAAAAAAACTTGAACATCTCTCGCTCCATGATTCACTGACAGCTCTTCCCAATAGACGACTCTTTATTCGACGTCTCCAGCAGGCGATATGGAAAGCCCGGCGCAATTGCTCGCAGCTCGCTGTCTTATTTCTGGATCTTGATGAATTTAAACAGGTGAACGACACCTTGGGCCACGATATCGGTGATCAACTCCTGACAGAAATAGCCCTCCGTCTGACTGAAAATTGGGAATGCAAGCCTCTCATAACAGCACGGCTCGGGGGGGATGAATTTACAGTCCTTATTGATGATATGACAGGGAGGGATACTGTTGCGGCAGCAGCTGAACAACTCCTGAAGATCTTTCGCACACCGTTTACCTGCTCCGGGTATGAACTGAGCACAACCGCCAGTGTCGGCATAGCGATCTTCCCTGATGACGGCGAAGACACTGTGACCCTGATCAAGTATGCTGACATGGCTATGTATCAGGCCAAAGAAATCGGACGGAACAATTACAGCTTCTTTTCCGCAGGCCTTGCTGCCAAGGTCAAGAGCCGTATTGATCGAGCCAATGCGCTGAAAAAAGCAGTGCGTGATTGTGACGAATTTTATCTTCTTTATCAACCGAAGATATGCTTGCAAACAGGCAGGGTGGAAAGCATGGAAGCCCTGGTACGTTGGCAAAGCACTTCATTGGGCTTCATGCGCCCGGATCAGTTTATCCCGCTGGCTGAAGAAACCAATCTGATCATTCCCTTAGGGGAATGGGTTATCAAGCAGGCCTTTCGCGATTTTATGTTCTTTCAGCAGAACGGCTCTCCAGCAAAAAAAATATGTGTTAACGTTTCCGGTGTGCAGCTCATGAACAGTGACATCGTCTCTACGGTACAACGGGCCATCAAGCAGACCGGTATTCAACCGGAGCAGATTGAACTGGAGGTAACCGAAGGTTCCCTGGCAACCAAGGAGGAAAAAGCTCTTCAGGCCCTGGAGCGTCTCCGAGAAATGCATATCGACCTTGCCATAGATGATTTCGGCACCGGCTATTCTTCAATGAGTTCTCTCCAGCAACTCCCGGTCACTCGTCTGAAAATTGACAAGTCATTTATAGATAACCTCCCTGATTCGGAAGAAGGCAAGGCCATTGTGCAGGCAATTATTGCCTTGGCTAGGACCTTTCATCTCCATATCACGGCAGAAGGGGTTGAAACGAAAGAGCAGGTAGATTTCCTCCGCAAAGCCGGATGTGATGAGATCCAAGGGTATTTTTACGCCAAGCCGCTCTCCGGCGAAGAATTTCTGACATTTTCCTCCACGTTTACGGCGAAAAATTTCTCCTAATATACTTCTCTTTATTTCAGCAACTTCCTTTCCTCTTTAGTGAGTTTCCCCAAGCAGACTATCATGCTTCTTCGCAGTTGTTCGACCCTTTTGAGCAGATAAGGTTCTGTTACAGCGTGGCGCATATCTTTCATGAGCAGCAAGGTTCCGAAGTTTCTGACGCCCGCCTTGTTTGCAAGCACAGTCTGAATCGGGAGCTCAATCCTGAGAAAGGATTCTTGATGATCTGAATAGACCTTGTCTTTTCCTTCTGCTGTCCAGCTGAATCTGCGCCGCGACCGACCTGTAGCAACAGCAGCTTGTTGTTCAATAAAGTGAAATTCCGCATAATCAAAATCCAACATTTCTAAGGAGATACAGACAGTCTCCCAAAGTATCTCAAGATCAGAAGCTGAGTCAATCCTCCGTTGATGCTGGAGAAAAAGACGCCGTTGGATACTGATTCCGGTCTCATCGGTCAAATCACGGGCCCAGGAGGTGATATTATGGATATTGAACGAGTTTGCATCGCTGAGA
>JBATKL010000687.1:0-16561 GCA_049669385.1 Candidatus Electrothrix sp.
CTAAAAAACAGCTTATTATGGCGGCATATGTCCTCTATGCCGTGGCGCTCTTTCTTATCCCCTTTGTGCCGAATATTCCCCTTCTGCTTTTTCCGGTTTTTCTCTTCGGTGTGGCCCAGGGCCTCAATATCCCCAGTGTGCAGACCATGCTGGCCGCTCTGGCTCCTCTGGAGTACCGGGCCTCCTTCATGGCGGTCAACGGCACGATCCTGCGCTTGGGCCAGACCTTAGGGCCTCTCCTCATGGGAATTTTCTTTATGCTTTGGGGAACCGATGGAGCTTTCTTTGCTGGCGTTGGTTGCGCCTTGTTCATGCTCGCAACCCTTGGGTTGTTGCTGTAGGCTGTTGCTGTAGTAGGCTGTAATACACCAGGCAGATGAGAGGGTTATTTTATCATTTTTTTCGGTCGAAGAAAGACGGTCAATTCAGCAGCACCTTCAGCCAGTTCCTGCCAGGAGCAGTCTTTGTTCAGGCTCAGTTGAGCGTATCCGCAGGTGGGTATGTTTTTAACCGTACTGTTGCTGATTGCATTGCAGAAATCGGTCAAGGCTGAGTTGTGCCCGATAATCAGCGGCTCGATTATGGATTCATCCAGTGTTCTGCACCAGGCAAGGAGGAACTCACTCTCAAAGGTATAGAGTTGCTCCGCAGTTTGCCATTGCAAGCCCACCTCCAAGTTCAAATTTAAAGATTTGCTGATTCGCTCTATGGTGGCCTGGGCTCGGGCTGCAGGGCTGCAAAAGATGTGATCAAAACAGCAACCGGCATCAGCAATATGCTGCGCCATGGCTCGGCAGGTTTTCTTGCCGCGCTTGTTCAGCGGCCTGGCAATATCACCCAGCGAATCATCTTCCCAGCTTGATTTCGCATGTCGGATCAGGTGAATTTTTTTCATTGCGGAGCTCCGGGGGAGGTTGTCGGCCTGAGTTACAAATGAAAAGCTGCCTTGTAACGGGTCACCACTGTGTTAATGGCTTCCATAATGTATTTGTTGTTCTGTGGTGATAATTGATTTTCTTCTGTCCATTCCTGGTAGCCGAGCTCTTGAAAGGCAAGATCGTCAATCCTGCCCAGTTCCATCAGAACGTCACGGATGAACATCCAACCGGGGAAGCGCATACTGCCGAAAACAGGTTTGTCGTTGGCATAGACCAGAGGCATAATTTTGTAGAGAGCCGGTGTAAAAGGGATCACCCCTTTATTATTCATCTTTGCGGCCAGCGGGGTCCAAAAAGTTTTTGCTGCCTGCCTATCCATGGCAAATAAGGCCGTTGTTTGCTCGTTCGATAACGGCCAAATCGCAAGGTCCGGGACTGATTCGTCTGGATCTTCTTTACTCAAACCGTATTCCGCCCACCGCGCAGTTCCCTCAGTGAACCATGTGTTCTTAAAAGAGGTTACGCCGTATTGAATGAGATGAAAAAATTCACGGGCTGGTGTTTGATCCGCTGCGGCATTGACGGATGAGGCCACGCGGAAACCAATACTCAAGGTGTCATCTGTATCGCCGCTCGGGACATGAAAGAAGCGTGGCTGGTCAAAGGTGAGTCCCTTCTTGCCGCCGAGCCCCCCTTCCGCGACAGCTGCTTCTTGTGAGCACATCACGACATCAAGAAATTTTGCCTGGTGAAAAAATGCACTTTGAAAAGGATCTGGAAAACCGAGTGTCTCGACAAAGAGATAGTAGGCAGCCATAGTCTGGGCCAGGCTGTCTTCCGCCTGATCAGGGACCCTGTTTCTGTTTTTATCCTCCAGAGAGATAGCGTGCTTACCCTCTGTATAATAGATAACACGAAATTTACCGGATTGATGAAGTTGCGGCTGCGGGCCAAGATCCTCTACCTCTGTCGCGCTTCCTGTTACACAATGCAGCAACAGGAGGGACGATATCATGATGAACTGTGTAAGGCGCTTTTGAGACATTTCTATTCTCCTTTTTTGCTAGGTAGGAGTTACGTGATTGCATGAGGATGGGGTCCCTATCTCAAGATAAGGAAAGGATCAAGGGTAAGTCTCTCCAATTTCTTTCGCAACTCTCTCAAAAAATCGACCCACCTGCTCAGGGCGATGGGCGTCAGAACCAATAATCAGGGGAATCCCTAGCTGTCGGGCCTGTTGTATCAAGGCAAAGGCCGGATAGGGATGCGGACGCAGTTCATAGCCCGAGGTGTTCACCTCCAGGGCAATATTTTTTTCCAGCATTACTGCAAAGAGTTCTTTGATGAGCGTGTAATGGTGCGCTGTCAGGACGGGAGCATTATGGCGCAAAGCCGCATCAAGATGACAGAGCTTGTCGCAGGGAATATCCTGGCAGCCCTGGATCAAGTTGCTGAAATAGGTATCCAGGATCTGCTCAGTTCCGAGCACCTCCATTTTTTTGATATGGTCAGTACGGCGGCTCAGCATGTTCAGATGCTCGGTGCCGTCAAAATAGAAATGACAGGAGAGCCCGCGATGGGCAAAGGGAAAGGCGGCAAGCATGGCGAGGAGCTCATCAACTGCCGCAGGATTATAGCCTATTTCCGCCCCGAGCCTGATTGTAATTCGCTCAGCGTATTTTTCTTGGAGCCGTCCCCCCTCCTGGAAATATTGCTGAAAGACCTCTGGAGTCAGCCAGATACGCGGGGCATAGCTGAGCCCGCACTCCAAGTGCTCAAGAAAGGTGAGGCTGCGCAATCCCTTGTCGATGGCAGCGGTTACATATTCTTCCATCTCCCCCGCTGCATGATTGCAGAAGCGGGTATGGATGTGATGATCTTCGGTTATGTCAAGTGGTGGTAAATCAGGCATGTGAAAAGGTTCAGAGGAGGGGGATAGCTGGGAGCCTTGTCCTTGTCAGGACAGGATGTTGTATGCGTCGAACAAAAGAAAGAAAAAACCACTCCGTTACGGAGTGGTTTCATGCTTATTCAGAAAAAAGAGCCGGGCTGATCAGGCATTACCTCTGGGGAAAAAATGGATAACACCGTCGATATCCGAGGTATCGCAGATGTCACCGAGTTCCATGTCCAGATCAAAGAGATCTTCTACTCCGTCCATAGCCATAGAAAGGGAAGGCCCATCAGGCAGATGATAAACTAACGTCTCTACCTTGCTGTAGTCAATCGGAGTGGGGAATATTTTCTTCATATAATTAGTCGCGTTATGATCTGATAGCAACGGGGTCGGTAATACCTGAAGGATTAACCGCCCGTCCTCTAGCTTTGTATCTAAATAAAGTATAGTTTCTTTTGGGGAAAAAGCAAGGAGCTGCTTTCATTCCCAGGAAAACAACAGGACATAATTTCGGTCGAGCACCGGGCCGTAGCCAAGAGGAGAGCGAATTTGAACGGGTATCAAGGGAAATAGGCGGAAAAGGCAAGTTTCGTTTGACAACATACCTCTTGATGATAATATGTATAACTTTTCGATGAACGTTTGAAAACAAATTTTTTTGAAAATATATAATAACGAGGAGCAGAATGAGCGATACAAAAGGCGCTGATACGGATACTACATTTACTCAGGGGACGAATAGAAATCCGTCCAATATCATGCCTGAAAAATTAACCTTGGATTCAGCGTTACAGTTTGAATGCCATCCAGGGGTCAGCTGCTTTACTGCATGCTGCCATCATATACAGATTGTCCTGACGCCGTATGACATTTTAATTTTGCGGAAAAGGCTGAATATTTCTGCTCATGAATTTATTACACAGTATACCGAACCGACCTACCTGGAAAAAACCGATATGCCCGGTGTGCAGATAAAGCTGACCAAAGAAAAGGATGCCTGTCCCTTTGTCACCCCGGAAGGCTGCACCGTGTATGAGGATCGGCCCACATCCTGTCGTTATTATCCGGTGGGTATGGCTGATTTTCATGAAGGTGGCCAAGAAGGCGTCAAAGAGGATAAATTCTTTTTTCTGGTTAAGGAGCCCCACTGTAAAGGGTTTGAAGAGTCGAAAAAGTGGACCATCGGTGAATGGCGGGAAGATCAAGGAGTTGCTCTTCGCGATGAAATGAATAAAGAATGGCTTCGTCTTGTTATGCGGCGCAAGTCCTTTGGACATCAGGCCAACCTTTCTGAAGCGGCCCAGAGGATGTTCTTTATGGCCTCGACAGACTTGGATCATTTTCGCCGCTTTGTTTTTGAAAGCTCTTTTCTTGACACCTATGACGTAGATCAGGAAACTATTGAAAAGATCAAGGAAGATGATGTTGCCTTGATGCTTTTTTCTTTTCAGTATCTGGCCAATACCCTGTTCGGGGCTGAGGGCATGAAGCTCAGAAAGGAGAAGATAAAGGAAAAGGTTGAAGAACTTAAGCAGCGCCAGGGTGATTCTCTGCGTCAGGTTGAAGAAGAGTACAAGCAGCTTAAAGCTGAGCGTGAACGTCTTAAGCAGGAAGAAGAAGCACGGCTGAAAGAAAAAGACTGAGCGGAGTTTTTTTTTACAACGTTTTAATGAAAGTGAGAGAGTTACAGGGAGGGCCGAGAGGCTCTCCCTTTTTTTGTTTTTTTTACTGAGCTTGTTGATTTTGCTGACTTTGCTGACGAAAACGGGAGGCCAGCGCCGAGTCGACAAGAAGCTGGACAAAATGAAAAAGCAGGCAGACGATCACCGCATTGCCGGTGTCCTGGTGCAATCCGGCCAGCACGGCCAGACTGACAGGTAAGGTTTTTTGCGAGGCAACAAAGAGCAAGGCCTTGCCGTCTTTGGCATTGAGTTTGAGCAATTTTGCCGCCTGGGTATTGACACCGAGAAGAAGGAAATGAACCAGGGAAACAGAAAATAACACGGCAAGGTATTGGCCTGCATCGGTACGAAAAAATTCCTGCCGTGAAACCGCCAGTGAGATGTAGACCGCCAAAATAACGCAGCTCGAATTGACATAACTCCAGTTTGGTGAGATACGCTGTTTGTTCAGGAGGTTATTTGATATGACCCTGAGGATTTTTCCAATAATAAAGGGCAGTAACACCAAGAAGAGCATTTTGATGAACAAGGCCCATTGATCGATTATAACCGGTCCGCTTGCCTTGAGACAGAGATGAAGGATGGTTGGCAGGGTCAGGGTGCCGATGAGATTGAGGCTGATGGTCAGCATCAGGGCCAGAACCGTGTTGCCCCGACTTATACCGGTAATCACAATTCCGGAGGACAGGGTGGGTGGAACAGCGCAGATAATGATCAGTCCGATAACCAGGGAAGGGGACAGGTCAAACACGCTGCCGATAACAAGGCCCAACAACGGGGCCAGAAGCAGAGAAACAGCTGCTGCGGTCAGAAAAATATGGAAAAGGCTCTTGTTGAGAGGAATTCCGGCTGTCCCTGTTTGATATCCACTCACCAGAAATATAATGATAATGGTGAGCTTGATGCCGCTGTGGTCAGCAAAGATAACACCTGCTTGCGGCAGGGTAAGGGCGAAAATTGCAGCCAAGATCAGACCAAGAGGAAGGAAAAGTTGTCGCATGAAGTTGTCGCGTGGAGTGGGTGATTGATGAGTATAATTGCGGTACGTTTCATAAAAAAAATTATAAACAGAATTATTTATAAACATAATTTTACTCGATTGCGATAAGAGTATTTTCATGTTACTACGATAGGTTTTTATCTTTCTGCTTAACTCGTCATTCTTAGGGCAACCTTGGCTGACGCTGGTTGTATTGCATGCCCTTCGGCTATCGAGGGGGTGTCGGATATTATGAGGGCTACTTGTCAGATCTGTTAGTAAATACTGTAGAGAGGGAGTTGACAATGTGCCACAGGATGGTGTATGAAGTATGATCATTTTTAATGAATGCTATGGTCGATTTGCTTGATAATCGGTCTTGGATATTTCTTTAACTTAGGAGAATATAATGGCTTTTTCGAGGAGAAATTTTCTCAAATATGCCGCCATGTCCGCCGGAGGCGCTGTACTTGCCGACACCCCTTTTATTTCTGCCGAAGCCAGAGCACAGGCTGAGGGTGGAAATGTAAAGTACGTGCCGACAAGCTGTGAGATGTGCTTCTGGAAATGCGGCGCCGTTGCCAAGGTGGTTGACGGAAAGGTGGTTAAATTGGAGGGAAACCCTTACCATCCGCAGAGCCGAGGCAAGTTATGTGCTCGTGGTCAGGCCGGTATGGGGCAACTGTACGATGAGGACCGACTGAAACACCCGATGATCCTTGATGGACCACGGGGTGAAGGCAAGTATAGAAAGGCAAGCTGGGACGAAGCACTTACCCTAGTGGCAAAAAAAATGCAGGCCATTGCTGATAAATATGGCCCGGAATCCCTTGCCATGATGTCGCACGGTTCATCCGGTGATTATTTTACCAATGTGCTTAAGGCTATGGGCTCTCAAAATATAGCCTTTCCGTCCTTTTCTCAGTGTAAAGGAATCCGTGATGTGGCATGGGAGCTGACCTATGGGCATAAGCCTGGGACAAGCTGCGAGCGGGTTGACCTAGAGAACAGTCGAGTTATTGTTCTGTTCGGTACGCATCTGGGTGAGAATATGCATAATTCTCAGAATCAGGAGTTTGCCGAAGCCGTCGGTCGAGGTGCCAAGGTTATCTGTGTGGATCCGCGTTACTCCACTGCCGCCTCCAAGTCTGCGTTCTGGCTGCCGATTAAGCCGGGTACCGATACGGCCCTATTGCTGACTTGGATCAATATCGTGATCAGCGAAGGTCTGTATGACAAAGAGTACGTGGAAAAATACACCGTGGGTTTTGACGAAGTCAAAGAATCGGTGAAAGAGTATACCCCGGAATGGGCTGCTCAAGAAACAGAGCTTCCCATGAGCCAGATTATTGAGTCGGTTCGGGAACTGTGCCGTTATGCACCCAATGTTGTTGTTCATCCAGGCCGGCATTATTCCTGGTACGGCAACGATACACAACGTGCTCGTGCTGTGGCTATTCTCAACGCGCTGCTCGGTACTTGGGGACGGAAAGGTGGCATGTGGCTGCCCGCCAAGGCAAAATTTGCCAGTTTCAACGATGGCGCACCTGCTTATCCGCCTGCAAGTAAACCACCTGTGATCAAAGGCGATTTTCCTTTTGCCGGTGGCGAAGGCGTCACTCAGGTCTTACGAGATGTCACCATCACCGGTAATCCATACCCGATCAAGGCATGGATCGTGGCCGGAACTAACCTGATGAAGGCTTTACCGGATCAGCGCTTAACCCGTAAGGCTATCGACAACTTGGATCTGTTGGTCGCTGTTGATATCCTTCCTTCAGAGACCGTTATGATGGCCGATGTTATCCTGCCCGAATGTACCTACCTGGAACGGCATGATGGGTTGTACAAGATAAGCACCCGCGAAGCCGGTGTTGCTATCCGTCAACCTGCTGTTGAACCCATGTATGATACGAAGCCAGCCTGGTGGATCGGGAGCGAGCTCTGCAAGAAGTTAGGGCTTGACCAATATGCAGCCAAAGATAACTGGGAAGGTCGGATGCGTCGTCAGGCCAAGGCCTGGGGCATTGATTATGATCAGTTGTCCAAGCATACCGGCTACGTCACTATCCCAGACAGTGAAAAACCGTATATCACAGCGGATAATCAACCCGTTTTCGGTACCTTTTCAGAAAAAATCGAACTGTACAGCGAAGAACTGGAAGAAAAGGGGTTTGATCCGGTTCCCAAATACGAGCCGATTGAACATCCTGAAAAAGACATGTTCCGTCTTCTCTATGGCCGCAGTCCTGTCCATACCTTCAGCCGAACAGTCAATACCCAGTGGCTCTGGGAGCTTCAAAAAGATAATGAGGTATGGCTGAACAAGAAAGAGGCTGATCGTCTCGGTATAAAAAATGGCGAGTATGTGAGTCTGGAGAATCAGGACGGCATACGAAGCGGCAAGATAAAGGTGCGAGCAACTGAGCGAATCCGTCATGATTGCGTATACATGCTTCATGGGTTTGGCCATAATGCCCCGAGATTGAAGCGGGCGCATCAGAGCGGTGTCGATGATCAGCAGCTGATAACCAAATATATCGAAGATCCGATTACCGGCGGCACCGGAATGCGGGTCAACTTTGTTAAGATAATCAAGGAGGCCTGATATGCCCAAATACGCCATGGTCATTGACCAGTCAAGATGCATCGGCTGTATGGCATGTGTGGTGTCATGCAAGCGCGAAAACGATGTGCCGCCGGAACATTACCGCACCAGGGTGATTGAGATGGTACAGGGAACTTTTCCTGACCTGACAACAGAGATGCGATCTGAACTCTGCAATCACTGTGACAAGGCTCCCTGTGTAAACATCTGTCCCACCGGAGCTTCACACCACGAGGAAGACGGCACGGTCCAGATTGATCGGGACAAATGCGTTGGCTGTAAGGCCTGTATTGTCTCTTGCCCGTATAATGCTCGTCATATCAACGAAGAACACGGTTATGCAGATAAGTGCTCTTTTTGTCAGCAACGACTGGCAGAAGGGAAAAAACCAGCCTGTGTTGCCACCTGTATCGGTGGTTCCAGGATATTCGGTGATCTGGACGATCCACAGAGCGAGATTTCGATAATCCTGCGAAAAAACAGCCATCGAGTTTTGAATAAGGCTGTTGGAACCGGACCGAACGTCTATTATATTAACCAATATCCTAACAGAGCGTAAGGAGGAGATATCATGGAACTGAGTATTACCGGCACCAATGCCCTTACTTACCCAGTCATGCATGTCTGGGATTGGCGGGTAGCCATTTATCTCTTTCTCGGCGGTCTTTCCGGCGGGTTAATGACGATGAGTGCGATTAATTACCTGCGATCAGACAGAAAAGGACCTCTTCAGAGCGTCTGCTGCTGGCAGATCCCGGTGTTAGCACCTATTTTGCTGACCATAGGCCTGATTTTTCTCGGGCTGGATCTTGAACGGAAGCTGCACGGCTATCTGTTCTACACGACCTTTGAGCCGCTTTCGCCGATGAGCTGGGGTGCATGGATTGTTTTGATCATCTTTCCTTTGATGATCTGTTACGCCCTTGCGGCCCTGCCGGATGAGGTGAAAGGCGGAATTAAAAATAGCTTTGTCAAGAATATGGCAGATGCTCTGGCGCCCCATCTGGCTTTTTTGGCCAAGCTCAACGTCGTTTTTGGTGTTCTGCTGTCTATTTACACCGGTATTCTGCTGAGCACCTTTGTGGCTCGACCTCTCTGGAACACTGCTATCCTGCCGCTTCTTTTTCTGGCCAGTGGTATGAGTACCGGAGCTGCGGTGATGATCATTGTTGCCAAGAGTAAAGAGGTTAAGCTTTTCTTTACCAAGCTGGATATCTGGCTGATCCTTGGCGAGCTTTTGATTCTTGCCTTGATGTTTTACGGGCATTATACCGGAGATGCGGCTCATCAGGCCGCAATTATGCCTTTTTTTGACAGCTCACATGGACACTTCCCTTATTTCCTGAGTATCGTGGTTGTCGGTATTGCTTTGCCGCTGGCAATTGTACTCAAATTTCTTGAAGTGACAGGGAAGCATACCGAAGAGGTCACCGGCTTTGGTCTCTTCCTGATGAACAGCAGTGCTATACTGGTTCTACTCGGTGGTGCAATTGTTCGTTTTGCCTTGGTCTATGCGGGGCAGCTTTCAGGGTATGGGTATACGGCGATGATGTAGCGTAACTGTACCAGAGTTTAAACTGATAAAAGATCCGTCGTGTTGCATTGTTTGCAGCGCGGCGGATCTTTTTTGGTGGGGATGAAGTGGCGAGTTTTTTTGATCTGCGTGTAAAGTCTGCCTACGTGACTGCCTCTGGGATTCGAACCCGCGACCCCGACCTGTAACCCGCCTGGCTCCGCACCGGAATAAAAGCAGGACAGTTCAAGTTTTACCCTAGGTAAGATTTTGATATTAAATCGAACTTTTTTGCAGATGAGAATTGTTTAACATTGACTCGGTCGAAAGTCGGTTGAGGTTATGTGAAATAAAAAAGGGCCGCCAGCTTATGCCAGCGACCCTTTTATTCAAGTGTCATTATCCTAACCCTGCTTTCTTTGATCCATTTTATGGATCTAGCCGGGATTTCTATTTTCATTTCTTCGCTTATTAGTGCGACCTTGTCGCCTTTTATCACCACTCTTTTTGATTTCAGGGCTTTTCCGTTTTTAAGCTGAATTACATATTCAATGGAGTTCTGTTTTGTTTGTACCGATATTTTTTGTTTTGGAGGGATAGGTTTTTTTCTGGGCTTCTGAGTTTCTTTGATGACCCGTTTCATTTCCCTGGGAATTTGTTTGGGCATCCATTGGCTGTTGTCTGTAACGTCTTCTTTTTCTTGAGGCCGTCTCGCTTTTTGAAATTGATTCTTTTTCTTAAAATCGTGTTGTATCTCTCTTCGGCCCTTTAGGTCTTTGAGAATGACTCTCGTTATTTTCGACACGTCTTTTCCGTCTTCCGGATTTTCTCTTTTCCGTGTCATCTCCGCCGCTCTCTATTTATGCAACTTTGGGAATTGGAATATCACGCCCTTCCTTCGGCCTCGCTTTTTCTTTCTAGCCAGCCTTTGTGTAATAAATAGGGGACGTACTCTATTAAATTCAAGAGGATAAGAAAGCTGAACGAATATTCCCTGTTAAGGCAATGACCAGCAAAAGGTGAACCTGTTAAAAACAGATCCACCTCCTGTTGTACCCTTTAGTAAGGGCGCACGATCACCCGAGAAGGATCCTCAAAATCCTTACACAAGGGATGTCCGGGGAAATCATTCTTGAGATAGATTCTCCGCATATCCGGATGATCGGTAAAGCGAACCCCAAACATGTCGTAGACCTCACGCTCATGCCAGTCAGCTCCCACATACAGGTCAGAGATGGTTTCTATTTCAGCGCCGTCATCTTTCTTTTCTACCTGACAACGGAGAAAAAGTTTGTGACCGTCCTTCACCGAGAGCAGGTGGACCACAACATCAAAATGCTCCTTCCAATCCACGCAGGTGAGCTGAATGAACATCTCCAGGCTGAGATCCTTATTTTCCTTCAGGTACCGCACAACCTCTTTGTACTGCTCCTTAGGGACAACCAGATCAAGAACGTAATCCGTGCCCAACTCAGCCACTTTTTTGGGGGTAGCATCAGGGTGGTCATGAACCGTGATTTCTGGAAATTTTTCCTGGAGAGTCTGTAGCAGCGTCCAGTTACTGATGCCCTTTGCTACAGGTTTTCTGGGGGCAGGGGAGGGCAGCTTTTCTTTTTTCAGGCGTGCTGGCTTAGGTGGCTTGTAATCAGGGTTTTCTTTCTTAAACTGTTCTCTGGCTTCAGCCATCTCCTCATTCCTTTTCTCCTCCTGAGCGGCCCAGTCCTGCTGCGTTTCTGTGAAGGTATCAAGAAACGGGCTGTTCATTAAGTCCCCTATCTCCCAAGGGATCTCACGGCCTTCTTTTTTGATTTTTTCCTGCAACTGCATGATGCCGTAAAACAAAGCCTCTGGCCGAGGAGGACAACCCGGAATATAGACATCTACCGGAATGATTCGGTCAGCGCCTTTGATCACAGAGTACGAATCATAATAAAAAGGCCCGCCAGAAATGGCGCAAGAACCCATCGCAATAACGTACTTCGGGGCAGGCATCTGTTCGTATAAGGTGAGTAGGTTTTCGCCCATTTTCTCAACAACAGTTCCTGCCAGAATGATCAGGTCTGCCTGCCGGGCACTGGCTCGGGCGACCTCCGTACCAAAACGCGCCCAGTCATGCCGGGATGCACCGGTAGACATCATTTCAATGGCGCAACAGGATGTACCGTACAGCAGGGGCCAAAGGGAGTTTGCTCGTCCCCAGGCAACCAACATTTCCACAGAATGGGCAAGTTGATTACCGCCGGGAAGCTTTTCTGCTATTTTTCCCGCCTGATGAGCAAGAACAGAGGATTCAACAGAGGTTTTAATAGATTGTTTTCCTTTAATTTTTACTCCCATATCAAAACCCCCTTACGCCACACATAAATCAAACCGGAAAAAAGAATACAAATAAAAACAGATAATTCCATAAAGACAAGCTGATGTGTTATACCCGCGATTTCGCCGTCCACGACAGCCCTGAAAATTTTTACACAGGGGAAAAGAAACAGAGATTCAATGTCAAAGAGAAGAAAAAGCAGGGCAAAGATATAATAGGCCACTTTGAAGCGGATACGTGCTCCGCCGATAGGATTTTCTGAGCACTCAAAGGGCTGTAATTTGCGTACGGTATCCGGGGTGCGGAACGCAAGCAGTTGAGCCAGACCAATGGCTCCGCCGACAAAAAGAGTGCCGATGAATGCCGAAAATCCGATAATTATGTAGCTGTCCATGATACGACTGTGTCGCCTCCTGTATCTGCTCTGTTGAGCAAAAATATCTCTTGTGTTCAGAGCAGGCTGACCTGCACTGGTGATCCTGCACTGGTGATGGGTTACAATGTAAAAAACAAGCTCATATAATGAAGAGTAAATCGGCCTGCTTGTCAAGTATAATTCTGCTTCATCGCCAATGAGTTTTTTTTTGTATTGTTCAGTAGTCCGGGACTGAACAATCTTGTCGGAAAAGTGACAAGGGTTTTCTGTATTGTCATAAAAATATTGTAGCCAGCACAAGAGGGTGGAGCAGGAATATGTCTACAGCACCCGCCTGTTTCCCATATCGAACAGTTGGTGCTCCATCATTCCTAGCAGCTCTTTCAGGGTCTCTGCCTCACGAGCGCAGATACAATACCCGTTTTTCACCTGGGACGGGAGATCGTCGAACACCTGATCGATTTTGTTATACACCCGCAGGCAGGGAATTTTATCGAGCTCAAGTTTCTCCAGCAGCTCTTCCACGACATTGACCTGCTCCTTCCAGGCAGGGTTTGCAATATCAATAATATGGAGCAGGAGATCTGCCTCGAACAGCTCTTCAAGCGTCGATTCAAAGGCCTTGAGGAGTTCTGCGGGCAGTTGACGAATAAAACCAACCGTATCCGTAATGATAACCTCTGTGTCCTCTGGAAAACGAAGGCGACGGGAGGTCGGATCAAGGGTGGCAAAGAGCATGTCTTCAGCCTGGATATGGGAATTTGTCAGGGTGTTAAGCAGGGTGGACTTGCCCGCATTAGTATAGCCCACCAGAGAGACCACTGGCACATCGTGTTTCCGGCGGCGATTTCGGCGATGGTATCGTTGTTTGCTCACTGCTTTCAACTCGTTGGCCAGACGAGCGAGTCTATCATTAATCCGGCGACGATCAACTTCCAGTTTGGTTTCACCGGGTCCGCGAGCACCGATTCCGCCAGTGAGGCGGGAAAGTGCATCGTCTTTTGTCGTCAGCATGGGCAGCATGTACTTGAGCTGGGCCATTTCTATCTGGAGCTTTCCCTCTCTGGAGAGGGCTCGGGAAGCAAATATATCCAGGATCAGCTGGGTACGGTCGATGACCCGTAGATCAGTGTGATTGGTGACCGAACGAACCTGAGACGGCGTCAACTCCTGATCAAAGATGAGCAGGTTGGCCCCGTCACGTAAGCTCATCAGGACAATATCTATCAGCTTGCCGCGTCCGAGGATGAAACGAGGATGCAGTTTTCGTCGACGCTGAACAACCCGGTCGACCACCTGCACATCAGCTGCACGGGCGAGTTCAGATAACTCAAGCATAGAATCTTCGACCGCAGTTTGTGAACCTGTACTGACGGAAACTAAAATAGCCCGATCACGTCCCTTGTCCACGGTACGAATGGGCCGTGCTTTGGAAAATTGATGCTCAATGCTTTCGATGAGGGACAGGCAGGATTCCTGCTGTGCCGCCGGATGGACCGGCTCAAGAAGGGTCCAGTCACGGTCGTCTATTCGATTCGGAAGGAGATGAGCAGTATGAAGCAGATCTGGATACCCGTCCTTCATGGTCAGGACAGATATCATGTCCAGCCGCAGACAGACCATATCCATTATATCTTCTTCAGTCGGCCCGGACTGTTTGAAGCTGGTATGGACACAGCGAAGTCCCCGCAACCGACCACTGGAGGTGCGTATGCTGCTCAAGACAGGTATCTCAATCCGACTGTGATCGCCGAGAATAACGAATTCCACCTGACCGGACCGATGGATAATGAGGCCTATCTGACGATTCAGTTCTGTGGAGAGAGAGGTCATGGCACGAGCCACGTCCCGCCCGATAATTTCATCCGGGCTGACTTTTTTCTGTCCTAATCGCTCCAGTTGTTGCAGCTGTTTTGTTTTTAATCCTGATTTATTGCCGATGATATTAATAATGATTCCTCCTCTCTCAGGGATTAGGGATTAGGGATGCTGGGATTAAGGATACGGACGGGTTTGTTGTACCTGCCAAAAACAGATCCTATTTATATTTTGCTCATTATACCTTTATTTCGTCTTTTCCGGCATGAAAAAGGAGGGCCGCGCCTTTGAGAGGTCTGACCTTGATCATGGAACGTACTTGATCTTTTTTTAGGCACAAGGAGCGGATATTATGCCCTGAGTTTGGAAATAAAACAAAAAGATCTTGGGAAATACGTTGCGCATTTTTTTTATTTATTGTCATAATAGACTGAAAATGATGTTTCTGTCATGGAACGATGATGCGTCCGAAGGCATTGCTCTAACCCCATGGGGTTCTTGGGTAATCTTTTCTTCTCTTTCCTGTCTCCTGAGTTACAGGGAGAAGTTTATTTTATCGTTGAGACAGACGGCTCTGTACAATTCAGACTTATCAATACGTAACGAATGGGACTTCCAAGAGTAGTCTTTCGGGTCTGCGAAACAAAGCAATGCCCGAAGTATCAGTATGGAGATGCCTTTACCGTTTCCGGGGTAGCTATCATGATGGAAACGGATGAAGACAGCTCCTTTGTCTGCACGACAGCTGTATACTCGAATCAGAATAGAGATAATTGCGAAATACTCTATGGCGATCTGGTCAAGATCGTTATTAAGTATGAGCGTGCCGATCAGATTCCGGACTGTCTCATCTCTTGCTCAGGCTGCGTAGGCACCATTCGTCTTGAGCATTCCACGAAGCATCCCCTCTCCCTGGAACATGACAACCTGAAGGGATTGAATAAAGAAATCGCTCCAGTGCTGAATAAAATCAGCAAATTTTCCTTTTTTCGCAACATAAGCCCTAAAAATCTTTCTGAAATTATTCAGAGTGCCGATCTACGAGACTATAAAAAAGATGAGATCGTTCTCCGCAAGGGAGATCGAGGGGAAAACTTATACATTGTGATCAAAGGGAAAGTTAACGTGTTGAACGAGACCGGGATTTCTATTTCTACCCTTGGGGAAGGTGAGGTCTTTGGTGAGATGAGCCTTATCTGTGACCAAGAAGTCGGTTCAACGATCCAGGCCCCCGGCGACGTGCAGATATTGAGCATCCATCGTAAGAATTTTCAGTTTATTATGGATAAATATCCATCATTGCATAGATATTTCAATCGCCTGCTTGCCCAGAGACTTGCCCAGTCCAATAAGATTCGTTCCGACGAATATGCTTCTGGAATGATTGGCAAGTTGGAGGAAATTCCATCTGAAGCCCTTTTCCAAACCCTGCATGCCAACTCCAAGACCGGTATTCTGACCATCACCGAGGTCCCAGGGGGAACAGCACGATTTTCCATGCGCCAAGGTGCCCTTATTAAAGCTTCCTATGCGGGCCTCAAAGGCAAGCACGCCTTTTTTAAAATACTTCGAGAGAAAAAAGGGCGATTTAAGTTTAACCCCGGTCTTGCTGCTGGCGATTTTGATGCCCCGGAAATCGGTTATTTTATGAAGTTACTGATGGAAGGCCTGCAGCATATGGATGAGCTGGGATATGAAGAAGAGAAGCAGGAAAAGAAGCAGGAAAAGAAAAAAAGCTGACTATGTTACGGGATTCTGAACTCGTTAGTAATATATTTATCTTATGGAGATATCTAGGGAAAAAACGACGAAACCAATTCCTCATGCTTTTTTTTCTTATGCTTGTTTCGGTTTTTGCCGAGGTCATAACCATAGGGGCTGTTATCCCTTTTCTCGGCGTGTTAACTGCACCGGAACAGCTTTTCAATCTTTCCTGGATACAACCTCTTGTACGTATATTGAAAGTTGAGTCAGCCGGAGAACTCCTCTTGCCCTTAACTCTTGCTTTTATCCTTATTGCTGTATTTTCTTCGGCAATACGAATTTCGCAGCTGTGGTATAATAGCAGTCTGACTGCTGAAATGGGAACGCAGTTACGCCATGATATTTACACTATGGCTCTGAATAAATCGTATGAATTCCATCTGGCCCATAATAGCAGCGATCTGATCAGCCTGACAACCGAGAAGGTCAGTGTTGCGGTTACTGCGGGAATTATGCAGGTACTTTACCTGTTGACATCCTTGGTGATGTGCCTTGCTATTGCCGCTACCCTGATCTATATCAATCCCTTGATCGCTTTGTTAGCTTTTATCAGCTGGGGAGGTGGATATGTCCTTATCGCCCGTCTTGTTCGCGGAAAAATGAAGCGGAATAGCGATATCGTGACGACCAATCAGCCGCTGTCAGTCAAGAGTATGCAGGAGGGGTTGGGAGGGATCAGGGATGTTATACTTGATAATAGCCAGAAGGTTTTCACACAGGGGTACGCAA
>JBATKL010000688.1:0-1566 GCA_049669385.1 Candidatus Electrothrix sp.
CAATTTTCCCGATAATAAGCGCACTTTTTTTAAGAATATCAAAAAACTTCCTCCGGCCCATGCTATGGTTGTTAGTCAAGAGAACATCCGAACTTGGGCGTTCTGGGAGGCGAAGAATTCTCCGCAGATTTGTTTTGCCAACCCAAACGAGTACGTTGAAAAACTGACTGACCTCTTCGCCAGTTCTGTTGCCTGTCGGGTTCGCTCCGCCTATCCGGTTGGTGCCCATATCAGCGGAGGACTGGATTCCTCGGCGATTGCAGTCATAGCTGCCCGGATACTGCAAGATAAGGGTAGAAATCTCACTGGCAGCTTTTGCTGGTCACCACAACCTACATCAAAGGAACAGTATCTTGATGACGATGAACGTCTGCTGGTCAAGTCTATTGGGAAAAAAGAAAATTTCCCTGTTTACTTCTCCAATATCAGTCTACAAGAGAAAGCCCGCTTTGCACTAAGCAGACACGTTACGCCTACGATGCAATTCATCCATGAATTTGACATGCGTCGGCAAGCTAAAATGCAGGGAATACGCACTATGCTCTCTGGTTGGGGAGGCGATGAGCTTATTGCATTTAATGGCCGTGGATTTTTTCAGGAAATGCTACGCCGAGGACGATGGAGAATCTGCTGTCGAGAGCTGAAAGCGCGTGCCGAGTTATACGAAAGCAGCCTGCTGGGCCTTATAGTCAACAAACTCATTTTTCCCTGGATTCCTGAAGAAGTAATTGCCGCATTACGTCCCCATAGTGGATCCGCCCGACGTATCGCACGGCGCAAAGGATTTTCCTTACCCACAGTTCTGCAAAATGACCTTCGTGTACGATTGGAAAAAGCTGAGCAGCTCACACGCCTCACTCTCAATGGGCGAATGAAGGTACGCCCTTACCAACTTGGGTTAATAAAAAAAGGGCATCTCACCTATCGAATTGAAAATTGGGCAGCAATGGGAGCAATGCACGGCATTCAATACGCCTATCCCATGCTGGATCGCCGAATTATCGAATTTGCTCTGGGCCTTCCGCCGGAAATGTTTATGCAAAATGGGTGGGGACGCTGGCTCTTCAGGAAATCCTTACAAGGAATTTTACCAAACTCGGTACGCTGGAGAAAAAACAAAAAAGACCCGGCATTAGATGCTCACCGCGAATATTTGCGAGAAGGGCAGGAAACACAGATCAAGCCATTAGTGCATAATGTCTTGCTGACATGGTTAAAGGGTAGTCGTAAGTTTCACTGCTTGGATCCTGAACAGGTACGTGAAGCAATTGCTGTATATCAACCTTCTGAAGACGGACCACTTACAGAACACCTGCTTATGGCTGGAGTGCTGATAGAACAAATTGTTAATCCTGCCTTGGCTGAAACGATTCAGGCACAGGTTAACGGCATGGCGTAACAAAATATTTATATCGCCTCTACCGACTTTCTTAATACTGCGCCTCCTCGGACTCATTTATTTTTTTTGATGCCTTCCAATCAACTTTCAGCCTTGGCCCTCGCCTGTTACGAGTTCTACAGTTTTGCACCAACAAAGGTACTCTTCTGCTTACTGCTCATGCTGTT
>JBATKL010000689.1:0-1909 GCA_049669385.1 Candidatus Electrothrix sp.
GTTTTCTATCTCATAGCGAACGATTTGATCAACGGCCTGTTTATCGCGAAATTCTTTGGTCTCGCACTTGGAAGTGGCTAGACAGTAGAGGTAATAGGGATGTCCGCCCACCTGTGTACTGGCATACAGGGCCAGTTCTGGATTGATCATCCGTCTCCCGCCATAGTATTTGAGTGTGCTGTGCAAGAGCGCGGCTCCGTCTGGAACGGATAGCGGTTTTATATACATGAAGTCGAAGCGTCCGCCCAGGGGCCCGCCCATAACTGTCCTGAAGACCATCGTCACTGCGGAACCGGAAACCAGCATGGGGGCCTTGCGACTCTGGGCCTGCCGGTCAAAGGTGTTGGCGAGCCGGATGGCGCCGTAACCGTCCGAGCGGTCTTTGGAGTCCATCAATTCTTTGGGCATATTGTAAATACAGAACTGCATGTCCTGGAATTCGTCGATGATGACCGCCGTCCGTACATCGGTGAACGATGCCAGCTCCTCTGGCTCCCGGATGAGGGCATCCCAGTGGTGCAGGGCGTTCTCATCGCTGGTCTGGGTGTAGTTTTCAAGAAAAATCGTAGCACGTTCAAGGGCGAAACGACCTGCGGCAGATGTTGCTCGGCGGTTCAGCAGCCCGTTGAGGCGCATGTATGTATCTCTGAACAGCGCAGGATCCTGTTCGCAGTAGGCCAGATACTGGCGGTAAAAGGTGGTCGCGTATTCCAGAAGAAATTCCCTGAGTGTCCGTTTTTCCCTTGTCATCTTGAAGTAAAACGGGGCAACCTTATACTCCGGTTTGAAAAAGACCGTGTTGACCAGCCGGTCCAGGAACACGGTCTTGCCGATCCTGCGCGGGGCGATCAGGGCCGTGCTTGATGCGCCCATGTGTTGAATCGCGGCGACCCATTGGTCCAGCTCCCGCAGCAGTTCCACCCGGTCGGTGAATTCGTCCTCGTGGACCATCTCTTCCACGGGCCATATTTTTATTTCAGGCATTGGGGTGTTCCTCTTGTTTTCAGTACGCTCAAAGGCTTTCTCTAAACCGTTCCGGTGGATAATACCAGAGAATCCAGCGGCGGTACAGGGCCACCATAAAGCTGTAGCCGCCATCGGCATAGGTCAGCTGCTCTTCCTGGGTCAGATGGTCAAGGGCCTTGAAGCCCTCTTTGCGTTCCAGAGGAATGTGGAGTTCCGCCGCTTGGGCTAGCAAATATTCCAAGCTCCCGCGTTTGCGTGAGGTCTCATCAAGGCTGGACGCCATGACCACCAGTACCTTTTGCTGGGCAATATCGGCGTCCTCCCAGTAATTGCCAAAGGCCGGGTTTTCTTTCCTGCTGAGTTGTTTCCCGGCCTGTTCCATATCACCGTAGGTAACGTAATCACTTCGTTCTTTGCCTGCCAGCACGGTGTCATTAAAGGATTGAATCAACTGGTCGCCCAAGGCCTGAAGGAGGAGCGGGTGTCCGTGGGTCAGCTGAAAGGCCAGTTGCAGGGCCTGGGGATCGTATTCCAGGAAATCATGCACCGGGCGGGTGAGCACCTCGGCGGATTCAGCTGAATTGAAGTAGGAAACGTTCTTGGTGCGGGTGGTGTTATAGAGGATGGAGTCATAATCCCGTGCGCCTTGGCGTAATTCATAGGTGCCGCAGAAGAGAAGGAGTAGGGGAGCATCGGGAGCTTGCATGAGGGAGCGGAGCAGATGGGGCAGTTCGCCATACTCTCGCCGGGCAAAGAAGTTGGCCTCGTCGATCATGAGGAGGAAGTAGCGGCCTGCTAGTTGGGTCTTCAGGGAACGGAGAAATTGCTCAAAGGATGGGCCGGGATTGTTCTGCTCAAGTGCAGGGGGGGCGCAATCCAGTTCGGCTGCCATTGCCTCGGCAACGGCCTGGAGAAAAGCGTGCTGGCTTGCCTTGCCCTGGAG
>JBATKL010000690.1:0-2164 GCA_049669385.1 Candidatus Electrothrix sp.
CGCAGCTCAAGTTCGTTCGCACAGGCCCCGGCCTCTTCTTCACTCCATAAACTCTGCATAGCACTCCTCTCCGCCCTCATAATTCCCTTCAAAAGTCGCGCCACAACGTTCCACAGCATTCTACAGAACACCAGAAGTCGACCTTATTGTTATCACCTCAAAATATTCAGCTACCTTATCGTATCTTTCCTCAGAAATACAGCACATTCTCCACACATTGACTATTCTGCCTGAATATCATATTATAGCCTCCTGAAAAGAGAAGAACGGATTATCGTCAGGTTTAACGATGCTCTCTACGAACAATGTATAGGATAACTGTGAACCCATTTACCTTCCGCTTAACAGAACAGTTGCGAACTCTTGCCAAACAAGGAGTACGACGGGAACTTCTTCCTGTTCAACCCACAGGTTCCGCTCGCCTCCGGCACCAAGACAGGGAACACCTCAATCTGGCTGGTAATGACTCCCTCGGCCTAGCTGGCAATCCGACCCTTCTGTACAAATTTTACGCTGCTCTTGAGCAAGAACACCTTATTGAACAGTACGGACTGGGCAGCGGGGCCTCCCGCCTGATGACTGGCAATCACGACCAGTACGCTCAGCTCGAAGAGGGCTTAGCCCGCTCTTACCACAAGGATAAGGCCCTGATTTTCAATTCAGGCTACCATATCAACATAGGCTTACTACCTGCCCTTGCCCAAAAAGGTGACCTCATTCTTGCGGACAAGCTCTGCCATGCCAGCCTCATTGACGGTATGCGGCTCTCCGGAGCCAAGATGATCCGCTACCCTCATCTTGATTATGATCGTCTTGAGCAACTCCTGCAAAAATATTGCACAGGCCACGACACTGCCCACCACAAAGGATCAGCAGGTCTCAAAAATCAAACCATCTTTGTTGTGACCGAATCCATCTTTTCTATGGACGGTGACTGTGCAGATCTCCCGGCCTTGGTCCGCCTCAAGGAACAGTACGGAGCTGTTCTTTATGTTGATGAAGCGCATTCCGTCGGAGTGCGCGGCCACAGGGGCCTGGGTTTGGCTGAAGAACAGGATGTTGTGGAGCAAATTGACCTTCTGGTGGGTACCTTTGGCAAGGCCTGGGGTGGTCAAGGGGCCTTTGTGGCCTGTGAAGAGACCATATATAATTATCTGGTCAACACGGCCCGCTCACTCATTTTTACCACAGCTCTGCCTCCGGTCAATATCCACTGGCTGAATTTCATCCTGCCCATTATCCGAAAGATGAGCAAGGAGCGACAACAGCTGGCGAAGCTGGCCCGACAAGTACGTTATGGATTGCACGAGGCAGGTCTCCAGACCGGTGGTGAAAGCCATATCGTTCCGGTTATGATCGGTGATGAAGGACACGCTGTCGCGGTTGCCGAGCAACTGCGCCAAAGAGGGTTCTGGGTGCAGGCTGTCCGCACCCCGACCGTTCCGCGCGGCACGGCCCGCTTGCGCCTCTCCCTGACTGCTGCCATAAAAGCCGAGCAGCTGGCAACCTTGCCGGAACAGATCGCTGCACAGCTCACTCTGGCCTCTTTACCATGAAAACGTGCTGGCTCCATCACCAGGGCAATCAGGATTGCCTGCTCTTTATGGCAGGCTGGGGCATGTGCCCGGAACCTTTTTATGAGATCATGGCGGGATCAGTTGACGTCCTGATGGTCTATGATTATCGCAGCATGGCTTTCGAAGATATGCCCTCTGCCCTGGAAGACCTTCAGGAAAAAGCACCCTACCGAAAGATCCACCTGCTGGCCTGGTCTATGGGTGTTTGGGCTGCGTCGATGCTGTTTGCAAATAAAACGCTTTCAGCACCGGGCATTACTTCGATACTCACTCCGCCCCTTGCTTCAGCGATTGCCATCGGCGGAACCTGTCATCCCATTCATGATAAGCTCGGTATCCCTGAGCATAACTTTACTGATATGACAAAGCGACTTTCCCCGACCCGTCTGGAAGCATTTCAGCGTTCCATGTTTGCAAAGAAACAGGAGGCAGACCGTTTCACAGTCTCTTTTCGCAAGGAAGAACGATCATTCGAAGAGGTTCATCAGGAGTTACTTGCTCTAGCCACAGCCTATACGACATATACGACATATACGACATACACGACCGATAAAGTACAACCAAACGTACCCAATATCTACACCAGC
>JBATKL010000691.1:0-5575 GCA_049669385.1 Candidatus Electrothrix sp.
GGTCGGAGATCCCAGGATGAGCCTGAAGAGCCTGACTGTAAAACTGAGCACTGAGCACATTGCCCAAGGTGTACCCCTGAAAGGCACCGCCGATTTGTCCGGCAAACCAATGGACGTCTTGCAAAACCCCATCGCGATCATCAGGTGCATGCATCCCGAAATCCTCCTCAAAGCGAGCATGCCAAGCATCAGGCAGGTCTTTGATGGCCAGCTTGCCTTCCAACAGATCCATTTCAAAATCAAAGCGCAGCATGACATGCAGATTATAAGTCACCTCGTCCGCTTCTGTGCGGATCAGCGAGCGTTCCACCTTGTTAATCGCCCGATAATAGGTTTCCAAAGACACATACTTGAGCTGCGCAGGGAAGATAGCTTGCAGGCGGGGATAGAAATACTCTGTAAAAGGACGGCTCCGCCCCACAATATTCTCCCATAAGCGGGATTGGCTCTCATGGACACCGTCCCCTGTGCCGCCAGCTAAGGGCGTACCCTCCAACGCCCTGTTGATGCCCTGCTCATACATGGCATGCCCGGCCTCATGAATTACGCTATAGAGGCATTCTCCCAAGAAATCTTCTTTAACCCGAGTTGTGATCCGTATGTCCCCCAGCGAGAACTTGGTCATAAAGGGATGATGGGTCTTATCCATACGGCCCCGCTGAAAATCGTAGCCGATCCGGCGGGCAACCTCTTCGCAAAACTGTAACTGCTCAGCTTCAGGAAAGACTTGGCGCAGACAGGCATCATCCGCAGGCTCCTGCTCAATAATAGCCTGGGCAATGGGGCTGAGTTGCTGGCGCAGCTCGGTAAAAAGCAGACGCACATCTGAGGCTTTCATGCCGTAATCTGCAAAGTCGATCAGAGGATCGGCAATATGCTCGTAGCCTGGGAAAAAATCAGCCAGCTTGCGGCTATAATCCAGAGTCTTTTCCAAGATGGGTTGCAGATGGGCAAAGTCGTTCTCCGGACGAGCCTCGGCCCAGGCCTGATAGGAAAGGGCGCTGTGCTCGGAGAATTCAGCGAGGAAGGCAGTAGGAATCTTGGTCGCCTGCTCATAATCCCGGTGGACCACCCGGATCAGGCTGGCATCGTTTGAATCATAGGGCTGTTCCTCAGCCCAAGGCACAAGTTGATCAAGTAACCTGCCCATAGCCGAATCAACCAGTTTCTCCTGCGAGAGACGGGCCAGGGTCGCCAACTGGCGGGCACGGGCAGCAGCTCCACCCGAGGGCATGTAGGTGGATTGGTCCCAATCAAGCAGGCTGGCAGCCATATCCAGGTCATTGATCTCTTGCAGGCGGGTTTTCAGTTCGTGAATTTTATCATGCATAGGACTCTCTCTGGATTTTAGGATCTCAGGATCTCTGGTATTGGGGACTTCTGTTCTTCAGCTTCTCCTTTTCAAAAATACTCAAAGAACGTTAATTTGCACTCATTTTTTGGATAAAATGCAATGTCCTCATAATCGTTGAGAGATTTTGACTGAGCCATTTTTTAGAGATTGACAGGTAAGAATATTTACGTCATAAAAACTATTGGCTCATGTTGAGTTCTGGAGAGGGTGACGAATAACACCCTGAACGCAACAGAGTCCAACCTGCTTTTATTACATCGTTTACTTGAAAAGGGGAAAACCTTCATCAACACAATCGGAGGCATGCACTTGAACCAGTTGTGAAACCAGATAAGATGCATGACGGCGTTTTTATGCTTTTGGATGCAAGGAAACGTTTTCTTAAAAAAACAGGCTTATTTCTTCGCACCTGCTTATCGCAGATACGCCTCCTTCGTACCAAGGAAATTTGCTCCTCGGCAGATTCCTATACAATAGTTGCGCCGGTGAGCATGGTCAGAGTTGGGGGGAAAAATGATGCGCAACATGTGCATATTTTAGTCTATGGTAGAGTTTTCCCCTCACATCCTGGGATCACGGTGCAGGTGGCCTTTCAAGGGCATCAACTGGATTTTAATGCTGTAGACAATCATTCTGTAAACAGTGATCAGACCCGACCTCAGACCCGACCTGTAACGACCTTGACCGATCGAGCAGGCGAATTTGTTCTTGATGAAAAGTTCATCTGTGGATCACAGGTGAAATTCATTACCAGCGTCACCTCCCTTCCCTGCATGAACGCCCCAACTATTATTGCCTCATTACGACTGGAAAAAGAAGCAGGATCTTGCTGTGAACAATACGACGTCCAGAAAAACAAGGAACCCCTGCCCACAGCCACCGTTACCATAGATTTTGAATCCCACTGCCAAAACGCTGTTACCTATTGGTTCGAAAATCCCTATAAAAAAGGGACGATTTCCCGGACAACGGAAATCTCTTACTGCCCCACGGAATTATCTGCCCTCTACCTCAAGCTCTGTCCCTACAAGGAAGAGCATGCCAGCATCATTGATGTTTTCACAACAACTCAGGAACATCCTATCCCCAAATATCAACGAGTGCATACGACAATGACAGATGAAGAGTTCACTCGTATTGCCATATTTGATCCTGCATCAACATTGAAGTCTGCCCTCATTCTTGTCTAAACGAATATTTCCCCTTGTTTTCCCTTTTGTTTTTCCAATAAACAGGATAAGATTTTATACTTTTATTCAAAATATCGGACAGGATTATGCAGGAGAACGGGTTCATTTTGCAGGAAACGCACATCGAATACTCCGGCTGAGCTATCTGGCCGGAAAACTTTTTCTTTTGTGAATATCCCCCTCTTGTCGTTGAGATCATGTGACCTGGGCCTATGGATGCAAATAACGGTATACTTTGCCCGATTCCGGAAGATGAACGAACCCCGTTTGTTGACGTCTTATTGAAGTTTATTGACTGGCAGAAGGTGCGGATTGAAAATGCGGAAGCGGAAAATCAGAAGCTGAAAAAGGAGCTTGCCGAGCTGAAAAGACTTGGAATCGATGCGGAAAAGACAAAAAGAAATATTGAAAAACAAAAAACAAAAGAAATACAGCAGCGTCAAAAAATAGCCCTCCCTCTGAAGATTCAGCAACAGGGTGCGGTGAAACCGGAAAACATTCAACGGTTGCTGGTAAAGAACATTCAACAGCTCCTGGTGGGGATGGGGAGCAAAAATAAACGTCAATTTACCCGCTTGCGTACCCAGTTGGATATTGATATTGATTTCGGTTCACAGCGATATTATAAGCATTCCGTGAAGAATATCAGCCTTGGCGGTCTTTATGTCAAGGGACGCTTTGACCGGCAACCGGGTGATATCTGTACCATCAATCTGAACCAGTCAGAGCTTAATGTGGATCTTGAGATTCATGCTACCTGCTCGGTTATCAGGGACAATATCAACGGACTGGCTCTTGAATTTATCTCCATGAAGCTGGATGATTTTTGCCATCTTCAGACCGTCCTGCTCTACGAAGCTGATGATCCTTTTGTTTTGGGGACAGAATTTGTGAATAATATGAACCTTGAACTTGAAAATGATCTTATTTTATGCAGCACTTTTCATTTTCAGCGGGATAAAGAAATAAAGAGAGGAGTTGCCTGAATTGCCTGAGTATCCCTTTTTAACCACCTTACCACCTTACCACCTTGCCCGCTCAACCCCCTTGTACCCGTTTTTGCCCTCCTGTTCTGCCAACAGCTCAGCAACGGTTTTTTTGAACAGAGGATGCGCTAATTGCGCTCCGATCTCCGCCAAAGGAGTTAGCACAAAGAGCCGCTCATGCATTAAAGGATGGGGTAGCGCAAGCCGGTCCGTCTGCATGACACAGTCGTCAAAGAGGAGGAGGTCAAGATCAAGCGTCCTGTCCTGATATCCCTCCAGCTCTGGATGACGAACTCTGCCGAATTGCTGCTCTGTTTCCAGGAGGAGGTTGAGGAGAGCTTCTGGAGGCAGCGTTGTATGCAGATGACCGACGGCATTAATAAACCAATGGCTGCTTTCCATCCCCACCGGTCGGGTACGATAGGGGGAGGAAAGAGCTTGGACGTTGACCTCGGGATGCGGGCTGAGAGATTGCCAGGCCTCCAGCAGTAAGGTACGCGATTGACCGAGATTGGAGCCAAGGCCAACGTAGGCGGAATGCAACGAAGGAAAGCTGTTCATGAAGAAGTTCGCAACTGAGAATTACCTGAAGAAAGAGAGTATTTTTTGAATAATACCCTGTTTTTCTTCTTCCTTATCCGCCTCATCTGCCGTCGATATCCTTGAAGTATCCGCCTCAGCCTGTTTCACTTTCGGTTTCAATGTACCTTGTTGCGTTTCTTGGGAGGCTTGCGGTAAGGATTTCCCCAGGAAAACGATTTCAACAGCCGTCTCACTTTGTTTTGCTACCCGTAAATCTTCGTTATAATATTTCCCCACACCTTTAATCAGGCCGACAAAGAAATCAATCAACCCTCTGTGGGATTTATAGTGCATAATCAGGGTATTCTCATTCTTCCATTCATAGTCAAAGCGTGGAGGATGGGCATCTGCTATGCTGGAAGTAACCGTTTCATGCAGTTTGTCCATATTGAGCAACATTTCTTTGGCAGAATGCGCTTTTCTATAATACATACTGTACACTTTTGGCGCATACACATTGACCCAGTAATCGCCGAAGGCATCAGCCGCCTGATCCAGAGTGAGATCTAATACCTTGCAGGCTGCATGAATAATATCAACCGCTACTTTGCCATCAATATTTGATGTCATATTATAGAGGGTGTGTCTCTCCAAGCCCGCTTCTTCAAGTATTTCTTCCCAAGGATGTTGTCCGAATTGTTCTTTGACCAAACTTTCCAAACAAGTAACAATGACACCTTTCATAGTTGCCTCTTTTTTAGTTACACCTGGTATGTACCAGGTATTATTAACGTAAAATTGTTAATGTGAACCTGTTGATATAAGGTCGATTTGCTCCCCACCCCTTTCAGAGTGGGGCAGGGGAAATTAAAATTCCGACAAGCCTAGAACATCGAACATGGTGTACAAACCCTTGGGCTGACTGACTACCCAGGCGGCTGCCTTGGCTGCACCTCCGGCAAAGTTATCTCGGCTGTGAGCTCGGTGGGTGATTTCAATCCGCTCGCCAGGACCGGCAAAGTAAGCAGTGTGTTCACCGACAATGTCTCCGCCCCGAATGGTCTGGATGCCGATTTCCTTATCGGTTCGCTCGCCGATGATGCCGTTGCGCTCAAAGACTCCGACCTCGGCCAGATTTCTTCCCAGACCCTTGGCTGCCATTTCCCCGATCTTCAGGGCTGTTCCAGAGGGAGCATCCTTTTTCATCCGGTGATGGGCCTCAACGATCTCCACGTCATAGGCATCGCCGAGCACGGCAGCGGCCTTTTCCACCAGCTTAAACATGACATTCACACCCACAGCCATGTTCGGGGCCTGGACGCAGGGGAAATGTGCGGCTGCGGTGTCACGGAGAGTGGTCAGGTTCTCTGCACTGAGGCCGGTGGTCCCGATCACCATGGCCCGGCCATGCTTGGCTGCAATCTTCACGAATTCCATGGTGGCCTTGTGAAAGGTAAAATCAATGATGACATCGCCTTGATCAATCACTGCCTCCAAGCTGTCAGCTATAGTCACACTTGCAT
>JBATKL010000692.1:0-6413 GCA_049669385.1 Candidatus Electrothrix sp.
CGCTTTCTTTTGCAGGAATTAAGTTGGGGGCCTACCATTCCTATGGTTAAAATTGCCGTCATCATTGTCACCCACAACTCTCAAGATGTTCTGCCTCGCTGTTTGGATGCCCTCAGTAAGCAAACGATCCTGACTAATATCTTCTTAGTAGATTCTGGATCCAAGGATGTTTCCTATCTGAATATCTACAGAAAAAAGCCCGGCATCAGGGTTATTTTTGAAAAAAATATAGGATTCAGCCGAGCTAATAATAGAGGCTATCAAGCAGTATCTCAATCAGCAGAATTCATTCTTTTTCTCAACCCGGACGCATTTCTCACAGAGAGCACCCTTGAGAAGTCTCTCTCTTTTCTTCAAGAAAATGAAAAAATAGGGTGCGTGGGTGCCAGGTTGCTGGGCTTTAACAAGAACAGCGGGCTTCCCACAAATCTTTTGGATTCCACCGGGGTCTTCAGGAAATGGTATGGCTGCTGGTATGATCGAAGCCAGGGTGAAAAGGATAGAGGGCAATATCCGATCCCGGAAGATGTCCCGGCCCTTTGTGGGGCCTTCCTTTTTTGCCGCCAGGCTATGCTGGCCCAGCTTTCGTTAGGGCTGAACAACGGTACCGCAGTCTTTGACCCTGATTTTTTCTTATATAAGGAGGATATTGAACTTTGCCTCCGAATCAGAAAAGCAGGCTGGAGAACGGTTTACCATCCCGAAATACAGGTTTATCATTGCAGAGGCTGGCAGAAAAATCGACAGCAAATTCCCTACCAACAGCGTTTAACAGCGGCAATGAGTGAACTGCTGTTATACAAAAAGCACCCTTCTTTGTATGTAGTCTGGGCCTTGTTTAAGTATCTGCTGGTACGCTGGCTAAAAATATAGCTGCTCAAAATCGATGAATAAAACTCAAACCGTTTCATTAATAATACCCACCTTGAACGGTGAGTGCTGGCTTGATGATCTGTTTTCCGCCTTGGAACGACAGACTCTTGTGCCTGACGAAATCCTGCTGATCGATTCAGGGTCAACCGATGGTACTCTTGCCATTGCAAGGCGGTATATGAACAAGCATCCCTTTGTGCACCTTCATGAAATTAAGCAGGAAGACTTTGATCATGGAGGAACTCGAACAATGGGGGCTCACCAGACAACCGGTGATATTTTGCTGTTCATGACCCAAGATGCTATTCCGGCTGAGAACAACGCCGTTGAGTTGCTGGTTCGTTCATTTGAGAGCAATGAAAATCTTGGTGCAGCCTACGGTAGGCAGTTGCCTGCACACAATGCGACATTTTTCGGAGAGCACCTCCGTCGTTTTAATTACCCTAAAAAAGCACAACTGCGTTGCCAACAGGATTGGGATCGCTATGGTTTTAAGACGGTTTTCATTTCCAATTCTTTTGCAGCTTGGCGCCGTGACCTGTTGGCGGATCAGGGATATTTTCCTGAACACCTGCTTTTTGGCGAAGATACTGTAGCACTGGCAAAAATGCTCGAAAAAGGATATCATGTAGCCTATGTGAGTGAGGCTGCGGTGCGTCATTCTCATAATTATTCAATTGCTCAGGATTTCAAAAGATATTTTGATATTGGAGTCCTGCATGAAACACAGGCAAAGCACCTGTTGCAACACGGAGGACCTGCTGGAGCTGGCAGGAAATATGTTCTGTCGGAATTGGCTATGATAGTCGAGCAAAAAAAATATTATTTGCTTCCAGAAGCTTTTCTTCGTAACCTTTGTAAGTTTATTGCCTATAAGGCAGGCAGAAGGTTCCATGTATTTCCCGGTAATTTACCGGCTCGTTTAAGCATGAATCCGGGCTGGTGGCACTAACCTTTTGATTATGTCTCCTGCTTTATCCTGGAATCTGCGCCAACGCAGCTCGGTTATTTACAAAATGCTCCATATCCTTGACTGCTCTTTGGTCTGTGGTTATCTGTGGTTGCTCGTTTTCTTGTACAAGGTTCCCTGGAGTCATTATTATACCTTGCTGGAGGTTGTTGTTTTCGTCCTCTCCTTTATTTGTTTTCAATATCTTCAGATGTACCGTTCCTGGCGCGGGTGGAAGCTCTATCTTGAATTTTTTATTATCCTTAAAGCTTGGGCATCTGTTATCGGTCTTCTGCTCTTTTATTTTTTTATTTTCAAGGTGTCTGAGGGCTATTCCAGAGCTGTTTTTCTCCTGTGGTCATTAACCACCCCTTTTTTGATTTTTCTCTCCCATCTTCTTGTTCGTCAGCTCTTGCGCTATTATCGAACGCAGGGGAAAAATATTCGTCATGCCGTTATTGTCGGTGCCGGTGACCTCGGATTAAAAATGGCCCAGCAGCTGGAGACAATCCCCTGGGCTGGCATTGAAATTACCGGCTTTTTTGACGACAAACTCCAGGATAATGATTTAAAAATAAACGACAAACCATTACTGGGGCGGATTGATGACATCCAGCAATATCTCATTCATAATGATATTGACTATGTTTATATTGCCCTGCCCATGCGGGCTGAACGGAAAATTTTCTGGCTTCTCCGCGAATGCCGAGATCTTGGTGCCCAGATTTTTCTCGTACCGGATCTCTATATCTTCGGCTTACATCACGCAGAAATCCAGTCAGTCGGAGACATGTTGGTCTTGAATTTTAATCCAGCTTCAGACTGGAAAAGGACCTTTGATATCATTTTTTCATTGTGTACTCTCTTGCTGAGCAGTCCATTTATGCTTGTGATTATGTTGTTCATTAAACTCGACAGTAAAGGTCCGATTTTTTATAGACACCGGCGTATTACAGCAACTGGTCGAGAGTTTGGATGTCTGAAGTTCAGAACCATGATTGTTGACGCGGATAAGAGGTTGAACGAACTTTTAGAAAATGATTCGGTTCTTGCTGAAGAATGGAAGAGAAAGTTTAAGTTGAAAAAAGACCCGAGAATTACAAGATTAGGTCGTTTCTTGAGACGGACGAGCTTGGACGAATTCCCTCAATTTTTCAATGTGTTGAAAGGGGAAATGAGCGTGGTCGGGGCTCGTCCCATTGTAGGTCGAGAATTAAAAGAATACTATAAAGGAAACGGCGAGCAGAGTGCTGGTCGTTATGTATCGATGAAACCTGGTATTACTGGGCCTTGGCAAGTAACGGCACGAAGCGATGTGGAAAATTACAAGGAAAGAGTGGAGCTTGATGATTGGTATGTTCTCAATTACTCTCTTCTATGCGATGTCAAAATTATTCTTAAGACTGTTCGCTGTATGTTCAGTGGTAAAGGGGCATATTGAGCTCTCTCAACATGTTCCATCGGGTTGTATAGTGCCGCTGTAAATACAGAGCACATGCCTCCGCAGTTTCTTGCTCTCTGCTTAAAACCCTAAGCCCCTCCTCTTCATCCTACTCCGCGTCAATAAAATTTTCTGAGCGACAATATCTCGCACACTACACACTCTGTGGTAGTTTTTTTCTTCTCGCAGAAGGGAAAACAATCCCCCGTCACCTGCGTATCATCCTATTTTTAATAGTAAAAATATCAGTCGATCACGTCTTGCCTCTTGCTTTTTCAACATAACTGTTGTAGAGCTTCAAAAGAGGGCGGTGAGGCTACGTTCTTTTATTCTTCCCGCCCGCGTTCGTGGTTTTGCCTTTTCCAGAGCTGTTTACAGAAAGAATTACCACCGTACATCATAAAATCGAGTGAAAAAAATCTTTTTCAAGGCAGAAATTCTCATCATCTTCATAGCACCGTTTTTTATGCTATGCGGCACAATATTTCTTGATCTTCTTGATGCTGATTGTGCTGCCGGAGCCGATAATAAAAATTTTTATTACTTCAATCCCGACTCCTCACAAAGCAACCTTGCCCGCCTGAAAAAGGAAATGGAACGCTTTCTGAACAAAAAGGACCTTGCTCTTAACTTTCAGCCCTTTGCGAAATACCATGATTTCCATCGTGAAATGGAGGCTGGACTTCCCGCATTTGTTTTTCTTCCTGATTGGTATTATCAACAAAACAAAAAGAATTCTAAGCTGAAACCTCTTTTGCAACCCCTTCGCAATGGCCTGGTAACATATCGTAAGATCCTATTAACAACGCAGGACTCAACGCTCACCTTGCAGGGATTGAGTAACAAAATTCTTGCCATGACAACCATGGGGAATGAGGCGCCTGATGCCGTGAACCGTCTTCTCTTTAATACATTTAAAATCAAATCAGATTCATTAAATATTATTGCAACCCCAAAGGATTCAGATGCCTTGTTTGCCCTGGCTGTTCGGCAGGTGGATGCGGCATTGGTTTCTGAAAATAATTTACAGAGAATCGGGAAAATCAATCCCCGGATCTTGCAAATTGTGCGCCCTTTAGCAGAATCACAGCCTATTCCGATGCCTATACTCTGTACAGGGAACGGGAAAGTTCTGGATAAAAAAGTTATGAAGCTGAAAAAAATTTTCCTGGAGGCTAAGTACTCCGATGACTCTGCTGACCTCATGGAGATGCTGCAAATTGATGCATGGAATAACTATGCACGCTAAAATATTTTTATTTCTTCTGTCGGTGCTGTGCGGCCAATTTCCGGCAGTGTTGTTTGCAGCTGACAGTGATCTCTCCGTAGCTCTTCTGCTCTCCGATAACGAATCTATCTATCATGGACCGACGAAAGCTTTTCGCGCTGAAATTGGCCATTCTGTCCATATTTTCAACCTGCATGGTGATATTAAAAAAGATCCCGGCCTGAAACGTAGATTATTCTCTACCAACCCTCGATTAATATTTGCCTTGGGTGCCAAAGCAGCCTTTACAGCTAAGCTCTGGACTCGTGAACGCCAGGATATCCCGGTACTCTTTGCCTTGGTGTTAAACTGGCAACGATACAAGCTCATGGATCAAAAAAATATGGCAGGCATTGCGGGCGAGATAGCCCCAGGGACAAAATTTGCTAACATTACCGTTTTTTCTCCCGATATTAAACGAATAGGGGTGATATACAGCGCACACAGTGAAAAAGTGCTGCAACAGGCCAAAAAGGCGGCTGAAATTTTCGCCATTGAATTGTACGGCAAGAAGATTAGTCGCTCAAAGGATTTCAAAAGATCTTTTAAAGAACTCAGGGAAAAAGTCGATGCCTTTCTCGTTCTGAATGATCCAGTGATTTATACGCTTGAAAATATGGATTGGCTCAAAATACGCTGTATCAAAGAAAAATTACCCTGCATCGGTCAGTCAAAAAATATAGCTGAACACGGCCTTGTCCTTTCTATTAATCCCGACATAGCCGATGTTGGCTCACAGGCGGCCTCTATAGCAAAAAATATCATCAACCGTCATCAACGCCCCGATATTATCGGCGTGATGGCTCCTCTAGGAACGCAGATTATTATCAACCGCACTACCGCTGACCGCATAGGATTGATATTGCATCAAGCTTCCCTTGATATGGCAACACAAGTAATTCATTAATTCAAACATTTAAAGAGGGAAAAAATATGTACAAAGCCACTGTCGCAGTCGCTCTTCTCCTCTTAAATTGTACGCCTGGAAGAGCCGAATCAGAGAAAGAGAATTTCACGGCAAGCAACGGAGATATCCAAGCCTTTGAAGAAATGTTCGGGCAGGGACCGCAGGAAGGGGATGTCTACCGTACGGATCGTCTTTTACTCACAGCGACTGGTAGCCTGAAGCCTGTTCATCTGGCTCCTTCAGTGGCCTCGGTCATCACGGCGGAGGATATCGAGAAGCTTGGTGCCACCACTCTTGATGAGGTGTTGGAAACCGTGCCCGGTCTTCATGTTACACCTTCTTTTGCTCATCTTGATGCTATCTATTCCATACGCGGCATCCATACCAGCCTGAATCCGCAAGTCTTAGTCTTGATGAACGGCATCTCCTTTACCAAACCATATAATGGTACCCGACCAGCAGGCTTTCGTTTACCGGTCTCTATGATATCTCGCATTGAAGTCGTGCGAGGACCCGGTTCAGCCCTCTACGGCGCTGACGCCTTTTCAGGTACTATTAATATTATCACCAAGGATCGTTTTGAGGTTGAAGGGATGCATACTGGTGTACGCATGTCTTCCTTTGACGGGCTGGATATATGGGGACAGCATGGGGGGCAGTACAACGGTTGGGATATTGGCATAGGATTGGAATATTGGCGAGGCGGCATTGATGATAAACGCATTATTGAGGCTGACTTGCAAACTGCGCTGGATAAGGCCTTTGGTACAAAGGCCTCGTTAGCCCCAGGGCCATTACATACTGATTTCGAAAATTATAATCTTATGGCGACTTTCAGTCGTAAAAAATGGACAATTCGTGTCTGGGGCTGGTTTCTAAATGACTATGAAGGAGGCATCGGTAGTGCACGGGCCTTGGGGCCTGAGACCGAAATAAACTCAGAACAGATTCTTGGTGATGTAACCTGGGATAATGA
>JBATKL010000693.1:0-2476 GCA_049669385.1 Candidatus Electrothrix sp.
ATGTATGAATGAGTGTCGAGTTATGAGACAGTAATGCTCTTAATTCGTTATTTTCCTCTTCAGCTAAGTTTACCGAACCTATCTGAGCATATCCAAGTGCTGAGATCGTGACTGTAGATATCTTGTATTGATTGCAAAGTTCTTTAAAGCAATCAATAACTGATCGATCTGACGTTCGTGGAATTTTAATCCGTTGATTTTGACTCATGATTTTTTTTGCAAGAAATGTAACCGATCAAAATTAAACTTTAAGGAAGGTCGCTCAGGCTCCCGGATATGCCTTTTTCACCGCCGGATCAATACCTCATCTTCACTTACAATTCAGAACAACATCCTCCCCGACGAACCGTGACGGCCTGCGTTGCCCATCAGCAGCAAAATGCCTGACCGTGCCGTCATCCTGACAAATCCAGACCTCCTCAGCCCCGGCAGCTAGGTACAGCTGAATCTTTTCCTCCATTTCCCCCCGGCTGTTGGAGGGACTGACAATCTCAATGCAGATCTCCGGGGCTTCCTGATAGGGCGTGGTTATTCCGTTGCGCCGCATGAAATCATCCGAGGCCCAGGCTACATCTGCGACTTTCACCCCGTCTTCGGTCTGGATGGAACAGCCCATAGTAATCTGACCACCGGAGAGCTTGCTGTGGAGAAAAAAGGCGATTTTGGACTTGAGCATCCCATGATGATTGCTGGCAGGACTCATGAGAATCTTGCCCCATTTATTTAGCTCAATCTTAAAGGAAAGATCCTGAAGAAAAGGATTATTGAGAACGCTTGCCCACTCCATAGCTCTCCTCTGTATGGTGAAATGAACGATATTATATATGGATTAGAGCGGATAAGCAGCGAGAAAGCAATTCTTGCGTAAAACACTTCACGCCCCCAGATACGCCTTTTTCACCGCCGGATCATCCAGCAAATCATCAGCCTTGCCCTCCAACACCAATCTTCCGTTCTCCAGCACATAACCACGTTGAGCGAATTTCAGGGCCAACCGGGCATTTTGTTCCACCAGCAGGATGGTGGTGCCGGTCCGGTTGATCTCCTTCAGGGACTCGAACATATCCAGCATAAGCAAAGGCGCAAGGCCCATAGAGGGTTCATCAAGAAGCATGATCTTCCTACCGCTGATGTAGGCCCGGCCCACGGCCAGCATCTGCTGTTCCCCGCCGCTCATGGTCCCAGCCAGCTGGTCTTTTCGTTCTTCCAGGCGCGGGAACAAATCAAAGACCCATTTCCGGTCCTTGACAATAGCCTCTTTATCTTTGCGGGCAAAGGCAGCCAGGGTGAGGTTTTCAGTTACGGTGAGATTGCCAAAGATCATCCGCCCTTCCGGCACATGAGAGATACCAAGCTTGGAGACCACCTTGTCGGTATTATATTTAAGGATACTCTCCCCCATGAACTCAATTTTAGAGTCCGGCTCCGCCGGAATCATCCGGGAAATGGCCCGGAGGGTGGTGCTCTTGCCTGCCCCGTTAGCCCCGATAATAGTCACGATCTCGCCTTGCTCCACGGAAAAGCTGATCCCATGCAAGGCCCGGATATTGCCGTAGGCAACCGAAAGATTTTCTACAGTTAGCTGCATCAATGAATATCCTCCGTACCAAGATAGGCTTCAATAACCTTTGGATTATTCTGGATTTCATCCGGCTGCCCCTGGGCGATGACCTCGCCGAAGACCAGGACTTGGATGCTGTCGCAGAGTTCCATGACAAACTTCATCCGATGCTCAATAAGGAAGATGGCTACCCCGAATTCCCGGTGTACTTGGCGGATGATGGCAATCATCCTGACCAGCTCGTCCGGGGTCATGCCAGCAGTGGGTTCATCCAGAAAAAGGATTTTTGGATTGGTTGCCATGGCTCGGGCCATCTCCACCCGGCGTTGGGCTCCGTAGGGCAGGCTGCCCACGATATGGTTGGCAAACTGGCTGATGTCAAAGGTCTCCATCAGCCGGTAGCAACGCTCCTTAATTTTCTTTTCTTGTCTCCGACAGGCTGGAGTAGCGAAAAAGGCCCCGAACAAGCCGTAGCTGAGCTGGGAGTAGTGGGCTAGTCGGATGTGATCCAGCACGTTCATATGCCGCCAGAGGAGCAGATTCTGAAAGGTTCTGCCGATTCCCATTGAGGCGATGTGATGCGGTTCCTTGCCTCGGATATTTTTCCCCGCAAGGGTGAGAGTACCCTCGGTGGGCGTATACACCCCGGTGATCAGGTTGAAGACCGTGGTTTTGCCTGCCCCGTTGGGGCCGATCAGCCCGTGGATCTGCCCCGGCTCTATCTGGAGGCTGAAGCCGTGTACCGCACGCAGTCCCCCGAAGAAATGGGTCATGTTTTTTATTTCAAGCAGAGAGGGCATTACCTGGCTCCTTCAGGTTGTGTAACAGTATTATTCATAAGTTTTTCAGCTTCCCACCAACCATATCAAGCCTTGCAAGACCAGAAGGGCATAGATGCCAGCCATCACATCATCC
>JBATKL010000694.1:0-1724 GCA_049669385.1 Candidatus Electrothrix sp.
GTTAAAGGCCATCTGTAGCGTTGTTCCAAACTCGCACTTCGGATAAGATTTTCCCTTTTTAATCGGGCGGGCATCTGGCTCGTCCAAGGAGACGATTCGGTTTTTTATATGCACTTTTCCTTCAATCTTTTCAAGTGTCTGTTCTTCTAAAAGATTTAACAGATCAAGAAGTGCCAAAGCGTTACTTTTAAGTTTCTTGGAACATTTAAGAAATTCAACTTGTTGACTGAATATTTTTAAAGCCGGAAAAAATAAGTCATGAAACCCACACAGATATTCAGCGCGGTTTTGCTTGTTCAGGTTAAATGATCGCCATTTCTTTTTTAATTCATCATCATTCCACCATATCTGAATGCCATGGAATAAAAAATTAATAACTTCCAGATTTCAAAAAACTGGCACGGCCTTATAATTCCATTTTGGAAGAAATTGGTCAAAAACGATAGGCATATTCTTCATAAACAACTCCGATGCCTTTCTGCCCGTTTCGTAGATTTTATCCACTATATTCACGTAGGTTTCTAAACCTTTTTTTGTTTTAGCCCTATTTTCAATCAAAGCTTTCACCGTCTGTACACTATCTAAAATAACGCCTGATAACGCTCTAGTTACATGAGGAAAAAGTCTATGTTCTATGGGGTTATATTTTGAGCAATAGGCCGGATAATGGGCAATGCGAACAGAAATGCCGAGCGTATCGGCCAATTTTTGCACAGCTTCCTTAAAAACATAATGTCTGCAACCGTTTGATCCACCACCATCACAAAGAATTAACAGTTTTGTAGCATCAGGGTACTCAATTTTTCCATAAGTCTCCCACCACAACACCATGCTGTCATAGAAAAACTCGGCGGTATCACGAGATAACCCTATATTGATACAGGCTTTATTCCTATTAATATCAAAAATTCCGTGAGGTACGGATAAACCGGTTTGTAAGGAAGCAAAGCTATGATCATATACTTCAGGGGATGTTGTTGAATAGACTTTACCTTCTCGATACAAATTGCCAAACGGTTCTTTTTTCTTGCTATCAACGCTGATAACCGGTTCTCCTTCCTGGGTATAGATCTTACGTAATCTATCTATATTTATGAATTGTTCGTCTCTGTTCTCAACATCTTTGATAGTCTTGCATTGGCTCATTTTGCGTTTCTTGAATCCATGCAACTTGAGCAGATCAGCAACGGTGGGCGGACTGATATAAATTTCTTTCTCGGCTAACTTTTCAACAATTTCTTGATGGGTCAAATACGTCCAGCGAATGTCATCATTCATAGGGGATCCTGCAGTATGTTCTTCAATTATCGCCAGAAAAACCTCATGAATATTTGGGTATTCCTCATCAATATACGAACGACCTCCTCCAGGTTTTCTGATATATTCATGATTTAATTTTTTTTTGAATCTCTTTGACCCCTTTGGTAATTGTTTTGGGATCAATGGATAACAATTTTGAAATGTAGCTAATACCACCGTGCTCCAACTTAAGAGCTTCGATTGCCGCATAACGGCGAAAATCTCGTTCATTAAGTGTTGCTGCAAATAGCTGCATACCTTCTTCTATTTCTGATGTGTAATGTGCTGTTTTCATAATACAGGATATTTAACAACAGTGGGGCAAATCGGGAAGTTATTTTTTTTACATTCCTTGGCAAGAGGTCAAACTCCAAGAGGTATAAAATCGATATAATGTCTTTTATATGAACATCCCTGCCTGAGGT
>JBATKL010000695.1:0-1905 GCA_049669385.1 Candidatus Electrothrix sp.
CCCCTACCCCATCCCGTCAAACCTCTAACAAAAAACACCATTAAGGATATTATACAGATGAATACAGCGGAAGAACGAAAGCGACTGAAAGAACTCCTCCTTGAAAAATCATATCGTCAAGGTACCTTCACCCTGACATCAGGAAAAGCGTCGGATTTTTACATTGATGGCAAGCAAACCACTCTGGATGCCGAAGGAGGTTATCTCTGCGGACGACTCCTCTTTGAGCTGATCAAAAATAATCCGGAACAGATCAGCAGTGTTGGCGGCATGACCTTAGGAGCAGATCCTCTTGTGACCGCAGTATCCGTTGTCAGTCACCTTGATGGAAATCCTATCCCTGCCTTTATTGTCCGCAAAGAGGCCAAGGGACATGGCACCGGCAATTATATAGAAGGGAAGAAAAACTTGAAAGAGGGAAGTTATGTCGCGCTGGTTGAAGATGTCGTGACCACGGGCGGAACTCTGATTCAGGTTATTGAACGCGTAGAAAACGAGGGTTTTAAGGTCGGTCTGGTTGTTACAGTGGTTGACCGTGAGGAAGGCGGCGCTGAGGTTCTTGCTCAGGCTGGCTATCCTTTAAAATCCATTTTCACCAGAACAGAGCTTATCGGTTGAGCGATCGAGGCGCTCCTTTATGCAATGCAAAAAATGTGATGGCAAGCTGGAAGTACAGCGACAATGTCGTCGAATCCGCTTGAAATGCAAAAAATGCCAGCAGGAATATCAAATCCACGAGGTGGCAGCAGATCTAGATGCGGAAACAGAAAAGCTGCTTGAACGCTACACCTGTATTATCTACGATTGAGCAAAAATCGTCTTGCACCTCAAGGGGAGCAGTAGCCTGCTGCTCCCCGGATGACAATTTTCCCCGAAGATATCTATTTTCTTACCCCAAGCTGCGATGGTACTGTAACTACAGAGTAGTTATCCTGTCCATTTCATACAATCCGAGCACCAATAAATGAAAATACAACGACTTGAAATTGAAAATTTTCGGGGCATCCGAGAGATGCAGATTGATTTTCATCCCCGATTAAATGTCTTTGCTGGGAAGAATGGTGTTGGCAAAACAACTATCCTGGACGCATTAGGGAAAACAATTGACATTGCCCGGCTAAATCATGTTACCGGCAATGAGCGTCAAGAATTAGAAAGCAGAGGGATAATTAACCTTAATGATATCAAAGCAAATACAGGTTATTCTCTGCTTGAATTACAACTTCTCCTAAACGACAAAGTTGTCACTACTACAGCAAGCAGTAACCCTGAAAAAATCACCACTGACCTGTTTACCCTTTTTCCCGATCCAGCTACAACTCTCCCTCACAAAACTTTCTCAGAAGGTCGTTCATCAATTGCTGGAACCTATGCTCCTGACAATAAATCCAAAAATATGATTTCAGGAATGGACCCTATCTTAGGTGCCATTATAACCGACACTACTCACTACGGCCTAGCCTTTTCATGGATTTCAGAACGTGAAGCCTTGGAGAACAACAGGTTAAGAAAATTTATTGACAGCGGAAAGGTCTTCGGCAAGGATCATTTCGAAAAAGACAATACCCTCCAGACAGTCAAAAAAGTAATTGAGGACATCACCGAGTTCAGAGGATTATTTCACGATAGAGAGCGGTATGGATTTACCCTGCAAAAAAACATCGGAAAAGAAAAAGACATCTTCCTTTTTGCTCAGCTCTCTTCTGGCGAACAACATTTAGTTGCATTTGTGACAATGATCGCCGTCTTTCTTGCTACTACTCTCCCGGAAGTTGAAAACCCTTTGGAGAAAGAAGCCGTCTTCCTGATAGATGCTGTCGAGTTACACCTGCACCCCTCTTGGCAGCGGGAAATCATCCCTAAGCTACTCTCTGCCTTTCCAAACTGCCAGTTTATCATGACCAC
>JBATKL010000696.1:0-2086 GCA_049669385.1 Candidatus Electrothrix sp.
GTACTCCTGTTTCATGTGCGATAAGTTCGTCAATAAACTGGCTTAGCTGCTCGTCATCTTCCATGTTGATCATTTGCTGGAGGGAAGCCTCTATCTCTTCCAGTTCTTCCTCAACTTCCTCGACTTCCTCAACTTCCTCTTCCTCTTCGGGAGAAGGTGCTATGCCTCCTGGCTTACTAATCCGATCAAGGTCATCAATGCGGTCAAGCGGAACTAGATTGTTGGCTTGGATGAAGTAGCGATCACCCCCCTCGATAGGGTTGAGGTCTTCATAGTGGCGAACCTCGTTGGGAGAGATAGACGCCATGCGGAACATATCCAGATAGAACGCCCCCCGGCTCTTAGGGTCGCCCCGAAGAAGCTCACGAACCTCCATCTTGGAATAGTTACCGTTGTAATTGTTTCCCAGCAGCTTGCGGTCAACTTCCTCCTCAAAGCGGCGAATCCACGGGAGGAGGGTATCAATGATAACCTCCCGGTTAGCCTGTTCAAAGTTATTATAAGTTGACTTATCCCAGTCAAAGACTTTGTTTGGCGGTACACCATACCAACGGCAAACGTCAACCACAGAAAACTTCCGGGACTCCAGGAACTGAGCAGAATCATTAGGGAGCGCCGTTGGGTTCCATAGCATACCCTCGTCCAGGACAACTGTCTTGAGGGACTTCTTGGCCCCTTTGAGAAGCTCGTCCCAGGACTCCCTAAGCCGCTGTCGCCCGGCCTTATTCAATTTGCCAGGGTGCGAGAGAACACCTGAGGGGGTAGCGCCATTACCGAATAAGGAGGAACCATAATCCTCCAAGGCCATGTTCAGGCCCATCGTCCTAGACGCATATGCAATGATACTATATCCAGCCAATCCGTCGAACCCAAGACCGTGAAGATGAAGCATATCTTCGGCCCAGAGTTTGGTAGGTCCGTTTTCTGTATCAGAAATATCGTAATAAATTTTGCCGGTAGCTTTATCACGCTTGACGTCTACCCGGTCTGGTGAGATAAACCAGAGGTTGATAACCCGGCCAGCAGAGTCCCGCTCGATTTCAGCGTAACCATTGCCCCAGTTAAGCGCGGAAGCGTACATCTGCTCCCGGAAAGTGAACGCAGACATCTCCGGGTTAGCACTCGTGCGGAGCACCTTGGATACCGGATGGTCAGGGAGAACCTTGGACGCAGGACGCCCGTCCGCTCCATAAGAGAGTTGGCGAGTCTGCCAAGGCAGAGCAGCGATAGATTGAGAGATAAACCCGGTACAGCGCCATACGGCTGATATCGTTAACGCCGTGTCCGGACTTACCGCATTACCAGCTTGGGTCCAATCCCAGGGGGTTCTCCCCAGTCGGGGCTCAGCTGTTCTCGTCTTCGTCCGCTGTAGACCCAGCAGCTGTATTAAGTTCTTCAACAAGAGCCTCCGCATCAGCTTTCTTCAAAGCTGAAGTGTTGAGCTTAGTACCCAAAACAGGATCAACTACATCCCACCAGGGTCCTCCAAGATGTTTCAGTTCTGCTTTGGGAGTTGCTTCCCCTTCGTCCTCGTCCTCTGACCCTGATTCAGTTTCAGTCTCCTCATCGAAGTCTTCAGCAGCACTGACCGGGGGCTTGGAAACGGTACCCTGGCGGATAGAATCAAAGTCAAAGTCCGCCATAGGATTGTCTTCAACAATCTCAGCGTCCTCAACGTCGGCCGCAATTCCCATTTGACCTACAAACTTGTCCCGGAGCCGGGGCTGTACATCGTAGGCGACCTCAGCTTTGAACTCGTTTCCGAAAAGCGTGGTGCCCTTCTTGAAAAGAATCAATGACATGATATTAACCTCATTCAATCTCGTTGGCCTATCTTAACCGGAGGACTTGCCAACTCAGGGTCCGGCTCCCCCCGAATATGGTGCACCGGGGACGTAATAAACAAATCAGATACTTTGATAACTGGCTGCCTTTTAAGAACAGTTTGCTGCTCTAGTAACCAATTATCTGCGGTTTCTGTTTTCCAGTTCCCCAGGGATTCTGTAGCCCATGCACCCTCCGCAGTTGGACTATCTTGCGAAGGGGCTAGCCGTTTCCCCTCAGAAGTGCCATCATATTCTGTACG
>JBATKL010000697.1:0-3724 GCA_049669385.1 Candidatus Electrothrix sp.
GACTGAAGGGCCTGATCCGTCGCGGGCTGATGATAAAAGGTGTGAAAAATGATGCCGTCTGGAAAACGATCAGGAGGTAATTTGCGCACGGCACGGGCTGCCAGGGCGCTCTTGCCCATGCCACCGGGCGCACAAACTGCCGCGACCGTACCGGGTCGCAGATGCTTGCCCAGCCAAGCCAGTTCAGCTTCGCGATAAAGAAAGATATCGTCTTGGGGCGGGAGAAAGCAAGGAGGGGATGCGGGGTTGGCCGGGTAATGATGTTCCGTCGTTATGTTAATATCCCCGGTACCGGAAGAGATATTGTTGTCGCCGATGGTCGCCTGGCTGACCGTGCTGGTGCGGTTATCCTGTTTCCCCACAGCTCTCTCGCCCTGGGCGATGTTCTGATCACCGTCTTTGTTCTCGACTCGGTTATCCATACTCCTTACCCTCCCGCATTTACACCCCGCGATAAATCACGGGGCTATTTACCGGCTGTCCCTCCGGGACAAGGAAGAAAGGCCGTCCCGGAGGGACGTAACGAACATAGCCCAGGGTTTCAACCCTGGGGCGGAAGGGCGGCTCGCGTGAACCTCCCATACAGGAGAGGACCATTAGTCCTCCTCCAACATCCTGATCCGCACCGTAGGCGCAGTGATAGCCTCCAGAGCATTGATCTCAGCTAGGGCGGCGGCGACTGCCGATTCGACAGCGGTATGCGTCTGCATCACGATGGAGACCGGCTTGTCCTCCGTGCGTCCCTTCTGAATCACCGACTCAATACTGATCCCATGCCGACTCAGTACAGTGGCGACAGCTGCCAGCACGCCGGGCTGATCCAAGGCGGTAATGCGGAAGTAAGAGGGACAGGTCAGCTGATCCAGCGGGGTAACGGCCCGGTCCTTGATATTCTCCGGCAAATAGGAAAGTGAAGGCACTCGCCCCACGGAACCGGCAGCGATGTCGCGAGCGATATCCATTACGTCAGCAGCAACCGCAGAACCAGTGGGCATCTTGCCCGCACCCTGACCGTAGAGCAAGACATTCCCCACCATGTCACCGTTAAAATGGACCGCATTATAGGCTCCGCTGATAGATGCCAGCAGATGGGAATTCGGCACCATAGTCGGATGGACCCGCGCCTCGACGTGATCACCATGATTGCGACTGATGGCTAGGAGCTTAATTCGGCAGCCGAATTCACGGGCAAACTCAATGTCAATGGGCTCGACCCCACTGATACCCTCAGTGACGATCTCATCATGGGTGATATTCATGCCGTAGGCCATAGTCATGAGGATGGCCAGCTTATGGGCTGTGTCAATACCTTCTATATCATAGGTGGGATCAGCCTCGGCAAAACCCAGATCCTGAGCATCCTTGAGCACATCGGCAAAAGCACTGCCCTCGTCGGTCATTCGAGTAAGGATGTAGTTGGCCGTGCCGTTAAGTATCCCCATAATAGAAAGGATGTTATTGGCGACCAGCCCTTCCTTCAATCCCTTGATTAATGGGATACCGCCACCCACACTGGCCTCAAAGCCTACCTCAACGCCCTTGGCAGCAGCAGCGGCAAAGATTTCCTTGCCTTCCTGGGAAAGCAGCGCCTTATTGGCGGTCACCACATGCTTGCCAGCAGCAATGGCATCCAGAACAAAGGTCTTGGCAGGCTCTATACCGCCGATCAACTCAACAACGATATCAATATCCGGATCATTGATCACCTCAGCAGCATCATGAGTCAAGGCTATATCGGCAAACTGGATCGGTAGTTCCTTTGCTGACCTGGCAGCAACCTTGGTCAAACGAACCAGCAGGCCACTGCGTTGCTGGAGACGCTCCTGCTGAGAAAGAAGCACCTCGGCCAAACCGCTGCCCACTGTACCGAATCCGATAAGCCCTACGTTCACGAGTTTCATGATAAAATTATATTGTAAAAGTATTTTGTTAGCGCATAAGGTTTCCCCTGCGAGGCAGGCATATTTCGGGCTCATTCTTACTCTCTTTGCACACAGTTGTCAAAATATACGACCATATTTTTCATGGCATAAGCCTTTCAGTTGCTGTATAGTCGTGTTTCAACGAGCGGGGCTTCCCGCTGTCCCGAGTGTTTTCTGCGGGTGATTTTCCTCTATTACCAATAGAACAGGTTGATGCACTTGTTCTTTCATCTTATACATAATTAAGATACTAAAGGAGTCAGTTATGAACATTCTTACTTTCGGACCAAACGGCAGCGGTAAAGGTACCCAAGGTGCCATTGTTAAAGAAAAATACGGCATGGATCATATTGAATCCGGAGCTATTTTTCGCGAGCACATCAAGGGCGGCACTGAGCTCGGCAAAAAGGCAAAAGAGTATATAGACAAGGGTGATCTGGTCCCCGATGATATCACCATTCCTATGGTGCTGGAGACCCTGGGCAAATCCAAAGAAAAAGGCTGGCTGCTGGACGGCTTCCCCCGTTCGCTGGCTCAAGCCGAGGCCCTGGATAAGGCTCTGACCGAATCCGGCATGGCCCTTGACGAGGTCATTGAGATTAAGCTCGACCGCGAAATCGCCAAAGAGCGGATTATGGGACGTCGCCTCTGTGCCAATGACAACAACCATCCCAACCACATTGCCTTTGAGGCTATCAAGCCGGTAGAAAAAGACGGCAAGCTGGTCTGTCGGGTCTGCGGCGGCGAACTGAGCATGCGGGCTGATGATCAGGACGCAGTGGCTATCGGCAAACGGCATGATATCTATTATGATGCCAACACCGGTACCATGGCTGCGGTCAACTACTTCAAAAACGCTGGCAGCGCCAAAATGATCTCAGTGGACGGTTCCAAGGCGATCAATGAAATCTCTGAAGAAATTATAAGCCAACTGGCGTAACTCTTTGATCATTTCTTTGATCATCATAAGCGTTTTCGTGCGTCCGGGTACGGAAACGCTTTTTCGTTTCCCTCACAGGAAAAGCCAAACATACCATAGCAGCGATGAACGAATTTATTTATACCCGCCTGAGTCAGTCCAATATGGCAAAGGAAGCATTTGCCAAAGAGTCATCTCACAAAGTTCTTCAGCTGGCCGAAGAAATCGTCTCCACCTTTGCCCGAGGAGGCAAGGTCTTGATTTTTGGCAATGGCGGCAGTGCTGCCGACGCCCAACATGTTGCGGCGGAATTTGTTAACCGTTTTCTGCTTAATCGTCGTCCTCTCCCTGCTATCGCCCTGAGCACCGACACCTCTATCCTAACCGCTATCGGCAATGATTTCTCTTATGAGATGGTCTTCACCAAGCAGATCCAAGCCTTGGGAAAACCCGAAGACTTGGCTTGGGGCTTAACCACCTCGGGGACCTCACCCAATGTGGTACAGGCCCTTGCTGAAGCAAAAAAAATAGGCTTGACAACCGTCGCCCTGACCGGCGGTACGATTGTTCCGAAAGGCGGAGTCCATTCCCATTGCGACATGGTTCTCAATGTGCCCTCCAATTATACGCCCCGTATCCAGGAGGCCCATCTTTGGATTGAGCACCTGGTTTGCGAAATTGTGGAGAAAATAATGTTCGGGAAGTGGGGAGATGAGTAACCTCGCGACCCTTTCGGTACATGAAGACTTGCAACAGAAAAGTACAGGATTAAGCACAACAGATAAAATGAAGAAACACGCGCCCGCCCCTCTTGATTTCAGCGGATTAAATACCTATTCGATCCATGGCCGCCACTCCAAGGTGACCGTGGACGATTTTGCCC
>JBATKL010000698.1:0-3976 GCA_049669385.1 Candidatus Electrothrix sp.
TCCATGCTGCTGCCCATGATTATTATATCAAACTTGAAAATGACCAACGCTTCCTGATGGTGGAGAAAAACACACCGCTTCCCTGTTCCAGCACAGAAGTCTTTCAGCTGGTTGATACGGAGCAGGAATTGGTCCATATGAAGTTTTATAATGTGGTCAACAGGAGGGAGCAGGGGATCGGAGATTTGTGGCTGGGGATTGATCAGGACAAAGAACAGGGGAAAAGAGAGAGGGGAAAAGAGGAGGGGGATGAGGAGGGGGAAGAAGAGGAGGAAAAGGCGGCCCGGAAGCCTGTGATGCCTTCTCGGATTGAAATCACCCTGAATATTGATGAAAATAACCTCGTCTCGGTCAATGCGGCCCTGCTGAATCATCCTGAGGTGGCTCTCTCAAGAACCCTGTCCAGGGGCAAGGCTGACGAGAAACTTTTTCTTGAGCTTGAACAGGCTCTCTCTGATGCTGATAACAAGCTGTATTCTACCTATACGGTTATAGATTTGCAAAATCGAGCCCGAATCATCATCGGGGCTATTAACGGCGTTGTTGATCCGAAAAACGACAGAGTGGATGAACAACGATATGAGCAGGCCCGCAAGCGAATTCATAAGGCCGTTAAAATTGCGGCAAATGAAGAGGCTCCGCTGACGCAACTTTATTACGCAGAAAGTATGCTGGATGATTATGCCGTATTGATTGAGCCGAGGGTGCAGGAGCAGCTTCGGGATAAGATAGAAAAGCTGCGGCAGGTGGATGAAAATGGCTCCTATGAGGAGACGATGCGGGCGTCATCTGCCCTTTCTGTTGCCTTGGATGATAAACGCCTTGCCCAGGTCAACACCTTGATGCAGATAGAAAACGCCAGTGAAATCTGCTTTAAAACCGATCCGGGCAAGGCGAAAAAGTTTCTGCGGGTTATTTCGGAGGTCTTGGAGGCTGCTGAAAAACAGGATGGTTCAGTGGAGGAGAAACTGCATGCTCTCCTGCCTGAGGTCGATGAGGTTCTGGAAAATTATGCCATGAGCACCCAGAAAATCCACAGGGATATTCGGAAATAATGTCTGAGCAGCTAACCTGTCCTGTCTGTGAGCGACCCGGTGTGCCGCCGAACAGTAAAAAATGTCCCCAATGCGATGCTGATCTGACCTGTTTTCAGGCTTTGGATACTCTGGCGGAGGGGGCAGCAGCAGTACCTGCAAAAATGACAGCCAAGGAGGGGGGCGCAAGCAATCGGCGTGCTGTTCTTCTCCTTTTGCTCCTTCTCGTTCTTCTTGCATCGAGTTTTTTCTTTTTTTCGCTGAAGGCACAGGACCGTGTGCAAGACCTCAATCAGCGGGTAGTTGCCTTGCAGACGGATCTCAAAAGAGCAGAGCAGAAAAGTGAGCAGATCGAAAAGGTGGTGTGCGCTCTGCCTGATTCTGAGAAGATTGGTTCTGTCGAAGAAGATACCTTTGAAGAGGATGATCCGCTTATATATGAAGAGGATAAGGTGAAAGATGAGATGAAGGATGAGATGAAGGATGAGATAAAGGATAAGAGAAAGGATAAGGCGAAGAAGACCTCATCTAACCTATCCAAATCATCCGATGTGTCCAAATCATCCGATGTGTCCGATTCGTCCAAAGACGGTAGGGCAGAGAAAACAGTCGTCGCCTCTGCTGCAATAAAAGGAGATGGAATAAAAGGAGATACAACAGAAGGAGAGGGAGCAGGGCAGGGGGCAGCAGCCAGCGATAGTGCGGAGAGTGTACCAATCGTCGTCGTAGAGGTCGTGTCCAAAAAAATAGAACTTGGTCGGTCCTCTGAAGATGCGCCCGCAAAGCCGGAGGAATCTCCGGTCATCAAGTCCTCGCCCCTGCTGCCGGAAGAAAGATGGTCGGAAAGAACCTTTTTGTACCTCATCAAGGACGCTGATACCTTATGGGAGCTTGCCGAACGTTTTTACGGTGACGGCAAATATTATCCTGTGATCATGGAGCAAAATCAAGATCTTGTTATCAGTAATATTCATAATGAAGAGAGTCTTCGTCTTTTTAATGAACGCTCTGTGCTCAAAGATATTTATAAACGCCGGATAGAATGGCGAGACGGCTTCGTGCTGTGGAAGCATAAGGTACGGGCCGGAGAAACCCGAAAATCTATAGAGGATCGTTTTACTTCTCCTGGATTTTCCGGCAGAGTGTTTTACGAAAAAACACCGAATATTCATCCCGGCGCAACGGTTCGGATTATTTTGCACTGAGTTTTGCACTGAGCTGAGAGCAGGCAAGAGGGATAGGCAGTATGGCAGGGAAAACGCAGAGCAGCTCGTCGTTATTTTTGAAAAAAGCAGAGGTCCCGAACTCCCTTGCAGCTTGTTGTCGGTCCCTGTCCTTGGTTCGTCTTTGGCAGGAGGGACGAGTCCGGGAGATGAGAGCGGTCAGTTCAGGATCGGATTTCTTACATCCTGTTGTGCTGGAGCTGCATGCGAAGGCCTCTTATGCAGTGCTCAAGCAAGAGGGCAGGCTGGCAGATCCTGTTGAGGTACATCATTTTATCGATTGTTGGCTTTCTTTTCTTTTTCATCCTGCTCTGTTTCGTTCCCTAGCAGGAAAAGAAGAGAACGCAGAATTGCATTCTCTTCATACTCTTGGCCGTCTTAGCCGTCTTGGCCGTCTTGGTCGCCAAGATCTGCTTGAGGCTGGCGAGAAGATGGTGCGGAAATATGCTGAGCAGCAGCAAGACAGCGGTGAGCAGTTCCTCCGGCATTGGGAGGAAGATTGTGCCTTACTCAAGACCCTTTTCGACTCGGGAGGGGAAGAAAAGGAGGTCCCGCTGTATACCCCGGCCTTGGCATGGCAGGCTGGAATTGCCGAACAGGTTTTTATGCATTTTTTGAGTAAGATGCAAGGAAAACAGGAGGCCTTTGCTGACCAAGAAGGTTTTCTGGCAGCCGGTGCCTTGTATTCTGCGGTTGGCCCGGCCCTTCTGTTGGTTCGAAGGGGCCAATATGATGCGGCGAGCAACGAGCTTGCTTTTTTGAAGGAAAAGGGCGAGGATAAGAATGCCGATTCGAATGCCGATTCGAATGCAGATTCGTTTGTAGGCTACGGCGTTGCCCGAGTACACATCGCCTGTGGGCTTTATTCTCTGGAGCAGGGACATTACGAAAAGGCGGAAAAAAGGCTCATTGAGCTTCTGCCGCTGCCCCCTTATTCTTCCCGGCTGGAGGAGGAACTGCTTGTTGCCCTTGATCGGAATGACAAGTATCTGGATCCCGATTGGTTGGCAGTGAGTGTGCATGTTCTGAGTGACGTGCATAAATATTGCCCTACGAAGAATGAGCAGGTGAAGAGGGCACTCTGCTCCGTGTTGACGCATCAGGCTGTTTTGTTGCATCGTGAAGGGGCTATTGACGGTAAGGTACTTCTGGGCTCAATGGAAAAGGCGGTCAGCCTCAATCCAGATGATGAATTCGCCCGCATAACCTGTGATGATGCCCGGATGGACGCAGAGGTCCTTGCTCTGCATCAATCTATGAGTGCAGGCGAGCTGGCCAAGGCATCCCAGATTGCGAAAAAGAGTGCTTACCAGGGGGTAACGGACCAGTTTTTTGTCTTTGCTGCTCAGGTGATGAAACAGGTAGAGACCGGCGATTATCCAGATGATACGTCAGCTTTTTTTATGGTGAGGCAACTGTTGGAGGGCGCTTTGCACGTTGACCCTGAGCACCGAATGGTGCAGGAGATTGCTTGGCTCCTGGATGATCTGGAAGAACGATTAGAGAATTGATAGAGGCCCTATGAATCCCTACAGGCTCTTAAATATCAGCTCGGAGGCTACACCTCGGGAGATTGTCCAGGCTTCGGCCTTAGCCTTGCGAGAAAATAAGCATTCTGCCCGCGATATTGCTGAAGCGAGAAAGCAGCTTATGAACCCGGCGACCAAGTTCATCCTTGATTTTATCCACACTGTTGATCTTGAGCCGCTCCTTGATGAT
>JBATKL010000699.1:0-1652 GCA_049669385.1 Candidatus Electrothrix sp.
GGATGATCGCACAGGGAAATGGTCTCTGGCCCCGGCCTATGATCTTACCTTTGCTGATGGCCCTGGAGGCGAGCACAGTATGACCGTGCCCGGTGAAGGCCGTGCTCCTGGGTACAGGCAGATTGCCGCGCTGGCAGGGCAGTACGGTGTTGCTGAGAAAGAACTGGAAATGATGATTGACGAGGTTGTTGCTGCTGTGGAACGCTGGCCGGAGTTTGCTCGGGTTGCTGGGGTTAGAGGGGTGGTTAGTGCGCGGATTCCTCGGCGGTTGGTTGGGGTGGGGTTTGGGGGTAAAGGGTAGCGCACCCGTGGAGCTTTTGTCTCGAAGAAGATCCGTTATGCTGTTTCCTCCTGAATCAGGATTATCTCAGAAGCATCCACTCCATCCCGAAGAACAAGTTCAGGAGTATTTTCTTCAGGGATTCCTTCCAACATAAGGGCGGTTTTACCGAGGTCAAAGGCGTCCTGTACTGATTTACCGAAGCCGACAGCACGATAAAAGGATGCGGCAAAAATAATAGCTGCATTGTCACCAATTTCTTTATTCATCCCAATGGCGCAGTCAATGGTACTGGTAATCGCCTTTGCTTGGCTCTGGCTGAAACAGGCATTCAGCAACACAACCCGAATATTTTCGCGCAGAGTTTTGAAAAGCTGAACAAGGGCGTCCTTGCTGATTGGCTTTGGTCTACCATTATTATCAACAACGATGAGTTCGCCCTCACTGCTGCCGTGACCGCTGAAATGGACGATATGCGGTTTATGTTCGAGCAGGGCCTGAAGGAGATCATCTGCTCGGGCAGCTAACTTCGGCTTAAGTTCCAACGCATCTCTATGTTCGGATGCACGGACTTTTATTTCGATTTCAAGTAGTTCTTTGTCTAATTGTAATCGGACTGTTTCGATAGGATTGGCAGCGAGAAAGAGTACTTTGATTTTTTTCATTGTATCGCCCATCTTGTAGTTGGTTTCAGCGTAAAATTTATTGCTTGTGATTGCCGAATTTACCATTTCTTCCAGGCTGCGGATGCGGTCGTCCTTTTCTGCTATTCCAGCCAGTAATGCCTGAACATCCTTATACGGAAGAGCTGAAATCCGGTTGTAGTGCTCAGAATACTCGGCACTGAGCTGAGAAAGATCTGCTGAGCCTGCAACTACCGCCTGAAGTTTGACCTTCTCCTTGCCCCGTCCTTCCAATGCAACGACTTCCAGGCCAGCTTCTGGATACTGCTCTGCTAGTTGCTTGAGAGCAACTGCTGCCGCACTTGGATCAATCCCCTTATGATGATAAAAATCTAAGTTTTTTGCCATATGGCGAGGGTCAACATGCTGTTTGGTATATAAATCCAAGGTCTTGATGATCGGGGCAATGAAATCAGAAAAATCCCCTTCCTTGAACATTTCGTCCCGATTATCCGGTTTACGCCAGACCTCGGGGTTATCCTGAGTGGGTAGACGCATATAGACGTAATCACATTTGATGTCATCCAGTAATGTGTCGGTGGCAATGGCCCAGTCCTGGATAAAAGCTCCGGTCAGACAGGCACCAGTGAGATCCACGCCGTAGAGTTGAGTCCGTACCAGCTTGGCTCCAGTGAGATCGGCATTGCGCAGGGTGGCTCCGGTCAAATCCGCACCGATGAAACTGGCTC
>JBATKL010000700.1:0-3511 GCA_049669385.1 Candidatus Electrothrix sp.
AGGCAACGGGCAGCCTCGGTGGATTCCGGACGAAACAGATCCATAATCAGGATTGAGCCTCCCGGTGCAATATGCTTCTGAACGGTCTGCCAGAGCACCTCCGGGTTATGGAGGTGATGGAGCAGGCTGTTGGACAGGACGACCTGAAAGCCTTCCTGTTCTTCTCCCTGCTCCTCTTGCTGCCCTTGCTGCCCTTGCTGCTTTTTCTGTGCAGACGGAAGGGAACACGGCAAGGAATGCGGCAGGGTAAGACAGGGAAGATGTCGACAATAAAGGGCGATGCGATGCGCAAGCTGCTCCTGCTCCACTGCCCGACGTCCCGGTGCCAGCATGGCCTCAGAGCCGTCAACTCCGACACAGGTGCAGTCAGGGTATGTGCGGGCAAAGCGGATAAGGATATCAGCCGGACCGCAGCCAAGGTCAAGGATTTCTCCTTTTCCTGAAAATTGAGGAAACTTTTCTGCAAACAAAGAGAGGAAAAGCCTATTCGGCCCAGAAAAATCCGCCTGGGCATAGACCAAGCCCTGTTCTTCCCCTTCCATAAGCTCCGGCTCAGGAACTCGATGCATCGCCTTGTGCTCCCTTTTTTATCGAGCCAAAAACAAGGACACCCATTCTTCCTCATAGCGAGCTTCCTGCAAAGAGAGCCCTAACGTCTCATACAGTTTAATGATATTTTTTTCCTGTTCGCCTTGCAGGATACCGGCCAAGACAACCGCTCCTTTTTCCGCAACAAGAGCGGCAATAGCTGGAGCCATGGCCACCAGGACATCATGAATAATATTGGCGCAGACAAGATCAAAGCTGCCAGTCAAGTCATCAAGAGCATCCCCGGAGACGGTAATCTTTCCTGCAAGTGTATTATGGGCAATATTTTCTCCTGCAACCCGTACAGATTCTGGATCGTTATCAATCGCTATAACCTGCTCCGCGCCGAAAAGGGCAGCTCCCATCGCCAGAATCCCTGTTCCGGTCCCGATATCCAGCACTTTCTCCCCTCCCCTGCTGTCAAAACAGGAGCGAATCAAGCCAAGAGCCAGCTTGGTCGAGGCATGTTGACCCGTGCCAAAAGCCATGCCAGGGTCCATCTCAATCACCTGCTCACCGGCTGCGGGAACATACTCCTCCCAGGAAGGTTTAATCACCAACCCCGGAATAATGGCAAAAGGGGTAAAAAACTGCTGCCACGAGGTTGCCCAGTCCTCATCCGCCAGCAGAGAACACGTCGGCTTTGGTGCCTTCAACTCATAGAGCGCAAAGAGCTTGGTCAACTCCTGTTCCAGTCGTTCCAGAACATCGTCCTGTTCCGCCTCTCTATCTTCACCGTTAAGGCAAAAAAATCCGTTAATCAGACTCTGTCCATCTTTGACCGGTGTCTGTTCCACTGCTGAGCCGCTGAGTACGCCCAGCAGGTCAACAACTGCTTCCAGGGTTATTTCGGGGCAGTCCAAACTGGTTTTCAACCACATCGGGGCAAGAGATTCATCCATACATCAACCTATCATTATATAAATATTATAATATTTCCCCAAACCCGCAGCAGCAGGAGAGAATCTTCTTCTTTCAGGTATAGCCTAAAAAACGTTCAACACGAATTCGCGAGGAGCTAACCCCAAGAAGAGCCAGCTGTTCTTCCATTTCTCTGACCATCACCGGCGGACCAGATACAAGAAAGGTCGCATCTTGGAGGTCCACGGTCACTTCGGAACGTATAATTTTCGAGTCGATCCTTCCCTGATAGGCCTGCATCTTTTCCAAAGAACGCCCCAGGACATGGATAACCCGAAAACCGGGCAAATGCAGCGTTTTCATTTTCCCCAACTCATCGGCAAAAGGAACATCATCATCGTCCGCATTCCCATAAATCAGCGTAATTCTCCGACGGTCATGCCGGGAGGCCGAATCAATAAGCATGCTTCGGATGGGGGTAATGCCGATTCCCGCAGCAAGACAGACAATATCATTAGGAATATCTGCCATGGAAAAATCACCGTTCGGTCCCTTCATTATCACCTCATCACCCGGATACAATCCTTCGAGATATTGACTATAGGCTGAACCGGTCATCCGTTTGGTGAATTCTAAAAAGTCCTGCTGAGGTCCATTACTAAAGGATAAAGGATGAACGAGCATACCTTCATGCCCGAGACCAACAATGACGTACTGCCCTGCCTGAAAAGAAAAACCGGGTGGACGGGTAAAACGATAGCTATTGACCTGCGGGGTACGGGGTATGCGTTCAATAAAACGTACTATAGTTTCCATGTTACCTTTTTTCCTTTCCGCTCACTTTTTTCTTCTTTTTTCCCGCTTGGACCCGATACTGTTCCCTCAGCTTCTCTTTCTGCGACAGAGTAATCTTGGGTGACCAGGTCAGCCAATCCTTATCAGCCTCTTCCGTCAGCAAAAAATGATCACCCTCTTCCGCAGAGGTACCCGGTTCTTCCGGCGTTGCCATAGCAATTCCACCCGCGATAATGGATTCCAACGATTCTGTTTCCACGGAGACCCCGGAAAAAAGACCGGCGATCACCTTAACTCCACCTGCATTCCAGAATCTGGAACTCCGATGAACAAGAGGGGTATATTCCGGCTCAATGGCCACATGGATCCAGACCATTTGCGCTGTTGGCCCAAGCTCAATGCCAGTTACCCTCCCTATTTCCACCTGCCTATAATAGAGCGGACTGCCTTTTTTTAAAGAGCCTATCCGTTCAGCCTCCAAGACCAAATGCAGGCCGGGCACGGGTGTGGACAGCCTGGGTTCGGCATCTCGGACCGCAAAATGGGTTCTCGGACCACCGCTTCCGGGCAGGAGATCAAGATACGGGCCAGAAATCAGGGTCCCCAGATGTTTAGCACCAGAAAGGTTCACTTGTGGCTGAACAAGCCAAATATCTGTTGTCTCGCAAAAGAGCCTGCTAAACCTTTGTTGAACAGCAGCCTTGGCAAACACCCTGTCCTTGTCCGGATCATACCAGGTACGGACCAGAGTGCCCATAGTGATTCCCTTATATTTAATTTTTGTCCTCGCCGTGATATCACCGCCGTGGAGGAACTCCAAGGTCAGCAAAAGAGAGCCCGCTTGCCGCGCTTCTTCTCGGCCAGGATAGAGGGAAAAAACCTGTCCCTTTGCAACCTGCTCTCCGTCACCGGGCGTAAAAAAAGAAATGCCGCCCGCGATTATAGAATTCAGAGAACCCGTCCGCAAGGAAACGCCTTGCAAAGAGGCATCGAGCTGAAAACCGGAGATATTATAAAAACGGGTATTCTTTTTGATCAGGTCGACATACTGTTCATAAATCAAGAGTTCCACAGCAAGACGCTCACCGGCTGCACTCAGCTGCAAATCCGTCACCTCCCCTATCTCCTGCTTCCTGTACAGAACTGGCGAGCCAAGCCCTAAAGAACCCGCGTCTTCCGCTTCCAGCTGAAAACGTTTTCCCGGCCGCAAAAAAAGCTTGGGCATTGGTGAAGACTCAACAACGAAATGATCTTGCCGCTCACCGTC
>JBATKL010000701.1:0-3256 GCA_049669385.1 Candidatus Electrothrix sp.
TTGAGGTCTTCGGCGATGATTTGGCGGATGAAGTCGAGGGGTTTGGTGATAGAGTCGGTGTTTGTCATATTAATAAAAAAAATAAATATTTGCTTAGAGTAATGAAAGTGAAATGATTGAATCCGTATACCGTATACCGTATACCGTATACGGTGCTACGAGGTACTTACATAAGCTTGCTTACAAGTCTCAATGCCTCAAAAGTTGATTGCTTGAGGCTAAGGCTGAAACCACCTTTTTGGCAAGCTGCTTGATCACGACCTTATTTTCTTTTATTTCGGCCTGTTCTGCCGCCTTGCTTGTAGCAGCCTCTTCCTGTCCAAGCTCTTCTAACCTTAATTGATATTCGATCTTTAGTGCTTCAATAGCCTGGTTTTTACTGTCGTTCTTCCCAGTTTCATAATGACACCGAAATAAGGTAATGGCAACAGGATCTTATTTTGTCAGAGAAATTTTTTTGCCCCCGTGTATCTACTGCGCATCTTGCCTGCTGAAATCAAGTTGATTAAGAGCATTCGAATCAAACAAAAGCTGATGGTTTAACATGTCCTGTAACGCCTTAACATAGGCTGCCCTGAGTGCATTGCCAGCAGGTAGCTCCCCTTGGTTAATAAAGTGTTCAGCCTGCTCAAAATTAGGGGAAACAATTCGTTGGCTCGGTCCGTGCGAAATTATACCATCTGCAACAAAGACCGTTGCATTTATAGGTATAGGATCACGTTGAGACTCAGGAACAAAAAGGTGCGTTCCTGACCAGCCTGCCGGTATCTTTAGACCAAGCAGATGAAAAATAGTTGGCGCAATATCATGATGGCTCCCAACAGCATGGGTGTATTTCTTGCCTTCCTGTGCGACAAGCGATTCTTTACCAGGAATCAGGATGAGGAGTGGTACAATATTATCTTTAAAATTGACAAAGGAAACACCCTGATTTTTTGCCAGATATTTTTTTGCTTGTTCATTGAACGGCGGCACATGATCACCGTAGAGGACAAAAAGCGTGTTATCCCATAGGCCGTTGCTTTTCATAGCCTGAAAAAAAGAGCCGAGTGCATCGTCAGTATACCGATACATTTGCAGGTAATGCAGCATCTGCTGATATTGCTCAAGCCCGCTGTCTGCAAAGAGTTTCGTGTACTTGCCCGGAACATCCTGATAAGGAAAATGTGTGCTTAAGGAGATAAGATAGGTGAAAAACGGTGCCTGCTGCTTTTTCATATGTTCCGTACTTTGCAGGAAAAACTCTTTGTCCGGTATGCCCATCCCCAGCTTCTCTGCTGCTCTGAATGTATCAATAAAATACATTTTTTCAATCCCGAACCGGGGATGATTGACAGAACGGTTCCACATGGCAGGATAGTAGCCGTGCATAGAACTCGTTGTATATCCTTGTTCATGGAGCAGTTGCGGCATACCGAACAGTTTAATCCGTTGGGGAAGGTCAAGCGAGGAAACTTTTTGGCGGCTTGGACGCAGCCCGGACATTAGGGCGAACTCCGAATCAGATGAACCGCCTGAATAGTTCAGATCAAGGATATGATCCCATGATAAGGCTTCTTCTGTAAGAAGATCGTTCAGGGTCGGCGTTACCTGTTCTCCCTGAATGGCAAGATTCAGCAGAAAGGGATGAAAGGACTCCAGCGAGATAACAACAACATTCCTTCCTGCCGCAATACCTCCAAACGGACTTACTGTCCGGTTCAGCTCATATTTATGATGCAGCCAGGATGTGAGCTGTGATTTCTGCGTAGCTGTCAGCCGAACAGGGCCTGACGGCGCAAGAAGTTCTGTGACCAGATTCTTTAGGTGAAAATTGATGAGACCGAAACTCACTGCCCAGTATGTGGCCGAAGAGTCATAGGGTGGAGAGAATTGCTGCCGTCCAGAGTGTTGCGGATTTTTTTCATCTAGCTCGTGAACAATAAGTGTTCGCTGATGATTTTCATCCAGTGTCCATTCAACATTATGCTTTTCAAAAAAGAAGGCAATGTTGTAGCAGTTGAGAGCCAAGAGAAAGAAGAGCACTGCCAGAGTCTTTTCAAAGAGGAAAGAGCTTTTTCTTTGAAAAAAATGTATAGCCGCATACCGTTGGAGGATCTCTCCTGCAACAGCAAAAAGGACAAAAGGCCCGCACAGTAGCAGGGCATTCTGCACTGGAAATGAGGCAGTAATACTTGAACGGACATCCCAGAGTTGATGGATACCTTTCAGGCTTGAAACTGTAATAAGGGATGAAAAAAATCCGTAATACACCAAGTCTGCAAGAAGAAGCAAAGAGCTGAGAAAACCTGTGCATCCGAGAAAATACCAGCGCAGACGCCAGCTTTTCAGTAAAAGCAGGGATAATGAGACAAGAAAAAAGGGCCAGACCAAGAGCCAGTTCTGTCCGGGGATATAATAATTCGGAAGAGCGGAAAGTATGTTGTGAATCAGGGGCACCGAGCCGAAACTCTGTTCGCTGCTCCGTATAATAGAAAGAACAGAGAGTTCATTCCGATAGATGATCGTGATAAAAGTGGCCAGTAGACAAAGCTGCATCACCTGCCAGGGCCATATATTTTTATCGGGAAGTTCTTCTGGTTCTTTTTTGTTCGGATTATTAATCATTTGTTTTTTGTTGCTGAGTCAGTTTAAGGTGTTGAAATATAATATATTTTTATCAAAAAAAGGGTGGTGTTCATCCCGTCTGAAATACCCGAAACCCCTGATTACCAAAACAGTAGATCACAAATTTAGAGATCTCTGCCTTTGGATACTCCGCGCGTAACCCCTCGGCATAGCCGTCAATCTGCTCTGTATCCTCGGCTCGTACCTGAAAATCCTCAATACTCGTCTTCATCTTCCTGAGTTCAGTATTAGAAAAATACTTAAATTCAACCACCCAGCGCAAGCCCGCATATTTTTCATCATACTTGCCTACAAACTCCAAGTCGCTTCGCCCCTGGGGATAGGAACGCTCTACATGCCAGACAAACCAGCGGTAAAGAAAGCGGCTGCACAGTTCGTAAAAGGTGGTGCGGTAGAAGTTTTCGTTCACCTGCTGAAAGATAGCTTCGGGCAGCTGGGAGACATACTCCCGCCAATATCCGGCAAAGAGCTGCTCCAGATTCGGCTGATTGGCAAAGGCCTGCATAATCTCGGCATAGCGGGTGGACACGTCGATATGATGAATCTCATTGAAATACTGAACAAAGATGGTGCGCATGTTCATGTTGGGCAGGCAAAGGAAAAAATCATCTTTTCGAGTCAGCATACC
>JBATKL010000702.1:0-2299 GCA_049669385.1 Candidatus Electrothrix sp.
AGAAGAACGGGCAAGCGAACAGCTTGCTGAACAATACGGAACCCTCACCCTGACGAGTCATCGGAGTTACGGGGAAACCGGTATCTGGTTCTACCGCAACCTTATCAGCTCCTAATTTGCCAGCCCCTGATTTATCAGATCCTGTTCTTTACGACCAACCGATTCACCTGTTCCATATCTAACCGTACAAACTACCTGTTATGCCTCATCACGTTGTTACTGACACGGATTCTCAACCGGCTCGGCCTTCGGGTATCGCTGTATACCCTGGTACCTTTGATCCGATTACCAACGGCCATGTAGATATCATCAAACGATCATTACGCATGTTTGATCATGTGATCGTGGCCCTGGCCATCAATACGGCCAAAGCCCCCCTCTTTACCCTGGAAGAACGGGTTGCGCTGGTCGAACAATGCTTTACTGCGAACAGCAATGTGACCGTTGATACCACCGGTGGGCTGATCGTCGATTATGCTGTTCAACAAAAGGCCTGCGCCATTGTGCGCGGTCTACGGGCAGTTTCTGATTTTGACTATGAGTTCCAGTTGGCCCTGATGAATAGGAAGTTGGAACGCAGAGTCCAGACCGTTTTCCTCATGACCGGTTTTCGCTGGATATATATCAGTTCCTCTATTATCAAGGATGCGGCCCGCCACGGCGGGGATATCAGCGGAATGGTCCCTGCCCATGTGCTGGCAGCTCTGAAAGAGAAATTTACTAACTGATTTAATAACCGATCAGGGGTGCTGAAGTTTTTATGGCGGATGAAAAACTCGATACATCGGATGAACGCCGCAGTTTTTTGCGCAATATGATCAGCTGGACAGGGGCCTTTATCGGAGCCAGTTTGCTCTACCCCCTGTTCCGTTTTGCCGGTTTTGCTGTCAAACCCAAGCCGAGGCATATCAAAGTGGCAGCTCCCCTGCCTGTCAGCGGTTTTCACGCGGAGCGGGATTTCATCCTCTTTGCCCAAGAAGAACGGGCTTGGGCCGTCTCCAGAACCTGTACTCATCTCGGCTGCCGGGTCAATTTCCTGGAAGATCAGCAGCTCATTGAATGTCCCTGCCATCAGAGTCGGTTTACGGAGCAGGGAAAGCGCCTGAGAGGACCAGCTGAACGGGATTTACCAGCCTTTGCAGTGGCAGTACAAAAGGACGCGGACGGGGCAATAACCGAGTATGTGGTGACGATTTAATGATCGTGCCGAATCGACAGGAGATGGATAAGGGGAAGACGAGGCTGGTGGAACGACCGCACAACAGCCTGTTCTCAATCCGCTGGGGCGGCCATGCCCTGATCAGTCTGTATATCTCGGTCTTGTCCGGCCTGATTGTCGGACTCCAGTATAATGCGGCAGAGCCCTTTTATTCCACGGCAACCATAGAGCTGATCGTGCCCTTTGGCTCCTTTTGGCGTTCCTTGCATTACTACTCCAGCCAGACCTTTATGCTCCTCCTGCTGGTGCATCTGGTTATTATTCTTTGGCAGAATGCCTCTACGCCTGTTTACAGTTTCAGCCGAGGCGCATGGCTGCGGCTCAGTGCTTCTGTGCCGGTCGCGCTCTTCCTCCTCTTTACCGGTTATATCCTCCGGGGCGATGCCACGGGAGAGGCAGCCGGGGCTATTGCCGAGAATATTCTTCTTGCCGTCCCGCTCCTGGGGTCTTTCCTTAATAAACTCCTGTTTGACGGCTCCGTAGCCGGGGTGCAAAAGGTTTATCTCAATCACCTGATCGGGCTGATGGTTGTGGGCGGCTTCTGTGTCTGGCCCCACCTGCGCCGCTATACAGCGTCTTGGCGTAATCATCTTCCCCTGGCGTTATTCCTCCTTCTTCTCTCACCTGGTCTGAAAACCCCGCTGGAACGCGACCATTTCGGCCTGCTCCATATTAATGGACCGTGGTTTTTTCTCGGGCTTCAGGAGCTGCTGCGCTATATTCCGGTGTTCTGGGCCGGAATCTTTGTCCCGGCGATTTTTGTTGGTGCCTTACTGCTCCTACCGCCTGAAGGGACTGCTCGTCGAAGAACCTTGTGGTTCATGGGGGCTTGGTTGGCTCTTTATATCGTGTTGAGTGCCCTCGGTTTTCGGCGGGGGTAACGAGCAATGCCTGAGAAGAAATATAATAGAATGAAATTGTTCAATATATTATTACTGACAACCTTACTCCCGCTCCTCAGCGGGTGCTTTCTCACAAAGATTGTCACCGTTCCAATGCGAGTGACCGGAGCCGCAATATCAGTTCTTCCTGTTGTGGGAAATACAGCGCATGATGCCATCGATGAAGCAGCAGAAATCG